>JAGOVR010000038.1 GCA_018060635.1 Bacteriovoracaceae bacterium | reverse complement strand
GGTAACAGTTTACGGTAACAGTTTACGGTAACAGTTTACGGTAACAGTTTACGGTAACAGTTTACGGTAACAGTTTACGGTAACAGTTTACGGTAACAGTTTACGGTAACAGTTTACGGTAACAGTTCTCTTTTTTTTCCGACAGATAGGCCACCAAACACCACTTTGATATTTGAGTTGGCATTTATTATAACAAGTTTTTATTTCAATTCCTTGATCATTCCATTTGATACTTTTACTTTCCTTCTTGGAAGGTAGAGAAAAAAGATATGTTCTTTGTTCTATAGGAGGAAAAAAATACTTAGGGGATGAATCAGTCATGAGTAAAAGAGAAATTATTAAAATTATTTTTTTTGTTTTAAAGCATAAGTTGGAAAGTAAAATAAGAATGAGAAGAGGAATTAAAATATTGGGTTTTAGTGGGATTGAGAAAAATTTTAAATGCGTAAAAAAATGAGTGAGGTTTACAAATGTTTCGACCAATTTTTCTAAAAAGATGTAGGAGCTAGTTGTAAGAAATCCTATTTGCAAAGACAAAACCATAGGGATAAAAAGGAGTGTAAAAATAAAAGTTAGGAGCGGACTAAACAAAAGACTTCCTAGCATCATGGTACTTCCCTGTAAGAGACTTACCATTATTTGTCCTCCCCATAACGCTAAGATAGTTTTAAAAACTGGTTGGTTTTTAAGCGTAATGATAATGCCTAAAAAAAGATAGCTATAAAAAAAACTAGAAGGGTTAATAGCAAAAAAACCAAAAATAAAATCCAAAGAAAAAGTTATGATAAATAAAGTAAATGAAGAAAGAGGAATATTAAGTAAATTTTTAATAAAAGTAAGTAAGCGTAGTAAAGCAATGCGCTTGAGAGGATAAAAATCTGGTAGACAAAAACACAAGAGACTTAAAGTGAGAATAAGTCCGTGATAAAATTTAGAAAATTTTTTAGATTTTTTAAATGGCCAAAAAAGAAGTAAAAAAGCAGAAAGGTGAACACCAGAAGGAGTAAAAAGGTGTTGAAGATTTAAGAGCTTGTGTTCTGTCTTTATCTGAGGAGAGAGTCCTTTGGTTTCCCCTAGGAGGTAAGACATGGTGAGAGGAACTAAGTCTTGATTTTTATAACTTTCCATCAAATTTTTTTTTAGTTCCTGAAATGCAGATAAAGAATTTGTATGAAAGAAAAAAGGAAAGCCTTGAAGATGGGCAATAAAAATAAAAGCAGAGAGATAGATAAAGCTAAGCTTTTTCATATCATGGAGTTTGCAAGTGATAAGGTTCTGATTTTAGATACAACTTATTGAAATAATTAGATTATTTTTTTACACATCGTGTTGAAAAAGAGAAATTATTGAGCTATAAAGAGTTTACTTATACATGAGGATTTTATGGGCCCAGTTGTGATTGATAATGAGGAAATTCTGCACTTCTTAAAAGAAGATGGTGTAGCTAGTAATGCCTACTATGAATTAGCACTTCCTAAAAAAGAAGTGTTTTGCAAATTATATTTTAAATCACCTTTAACGCTTGCAGGTCTTCCTTGGTTTTTTAAAGTTTTTGAAGTTTTGGGAGAGAAAGAAGCCTTAGAAGAAAAATATAGTTCTTGGGAAGGGCAAAATATTGATCCTCAAAAAAAACCTTTTTTAGAATTTAAACTTCCTGCAGGAATGGCTCTTTCGGGAGAAAGAATTGCACTCAATCTTTTGCAAAGGGCCAGTAGTATTGCAAGCTATACCAGTTTATTTGTGGCAAAAGCAGAAAAATATCAAGCCGTTATTTTAGATACACGTAAAACATTACCAGGCTATCGTAGCTTAGATAAGTATGCAGTTAGAATGGGTGGAGGGCAGAATCACCGTTTCTCACAAACAGATATTTTTATGATTAAAGATAATCATAAAAATATTTTGGGTGGACTGAAAGAGGCAGTAGATTTTTTTCGCTCAGTTGGTAGTTTTTATACTCCAATTATTGCGGAGATTCATAATTTATCTGAGTTGACACAAGCTCTAGACTTAGGTGTTTCTCATTTGCTTCTGGATAGATTTTCTTTGCAGGATCTAAAAAAAGCTTGTGAGCTTAAAAGAGTAGGTGTGACTTATGAAATTTCAGGAAATATAAATTTAGATAATATTGAAAATTACTTAGAGATAGGATTAGGAAAAATTGATGCGGTTAGTGTAGGGTCTTTAACCTATGGTGCACCTGCAGTCGATATCTCTCTTAAAATGGAACTACAAGGGAAACATGACACAAACAAATAAATTCAAGAACAAAACACTGCATTTTACTTCTTTAGGTTGCTCTAAAAATTTAGTGGATTCTCAAGTCATGCTAGGTCATATGGGACTTGCAGGTTTTGAAATTGTCCCTGATCCAGAGAAAGCAGAAGTGATAGTTGTGAATACGTGTTCTTTCATTGAAGCGGCTAAAGCAGAATCTATTGATACTATTTTAGATTTAGCAGAATACAAAACAGCAGGTCATTGCAAAGCTTTAGTGGTGTCAGGATGCATGGCTCAACGTTATAGTGCAGAATTAGAAAAAGAGATGCCAGAAGTAGATATGTTCATAGGCACTGGAGAGTATCACAAGATTGTTCCTCTCTTAAAAGCTTTTGAAGAAGGAAAGCTTTCTCAAAAATCTTTTGTAGAAATTCCTAAATATATTCATACGGAGTTTGATCCAAGACTTAACACTTCTCCTTCTTACATGGCATGGCTTAAAATTTCAGAAGGCTGTAATCGGAACTGTACTTTTTGTATTATCCCTACCATTCGTGGCAAGCTTCGTTCCCGTAGTGTAGATTCTCTTGTGAAGGAAGCACAGAGTTTGGTCAAAGCAGGAGTAAAAGAACTCAATGTTATTTCTCAAGACTTATCAGATTACGGTGTAGATATGGATGAGAAGAATAAGCTTTTAAATCTCATTCAAGCATTAGAAGAAAAATCAGGAGCTGATTGGGTCAGGCTTTTTTACTATTATCCAGATGATTTAAGCGAAGAAATTATGAAGTATATGGCAAACGCAAAGAGGATTTGTCACTATCTCGATATGCCTGTGCAACATTTTGCAGATGGAGTTCTTAAGCGCATGAATCGCAAGGTAACAGGAGAAGAAATTTTAAGAAAGATTAAAAGACTGAGAGATTATATTCCCGATATTGTACTTCGAACTTCTGTGATTGTAGGATTTCCGGGAGAAACAGCAGAGGATTTTGAAAAACTTCTGCAAGGGATTAAGGAAGTAAAATTTAACCATTTAGGGGTTTTTAAGTATTCAGATGAAGAAGGAACTCCTGCTATAAAACTTAAAGATAAAGTGTCTCAAGAGGTGATAGATGAACGTTTTGAGAAACTCTACGAAGCTCAAAAAGAAATTGCTCGTGAACTTAATCAAAAATACGTAGGTAGGACATTAGACGTTTTAGTTGAAGGTGCTCATGAAGAAACAGATCTCCTTTTACAAGGTCGTCATGCTTTCCAAGCTCCTGACATTGATGGAAAAGTTATTATTAATGAAGGGATGGCTCAGGCAGGAGACATTGTAAAGGTGCACATTTCTCAAGTTCTGGATTATGACTTAGTAGGAAAAATTGTTTGACCTTGCTCACTTATTTGAGGTTTAGATGAAGCTCTTATTTTTTTTGACTTTTATCTCTCAACAAGTAGTAGCAGAAAGCCCTTGGGAAAAAATCTACAAGAAGTTCCAATCATTTTTTATAAAAGAAGCACCTTTAGTCGAGATTGTGTTACCTATCATTCCTCAAAGTAAAATAGACCCTAAGCTGATATCTAATAAAAAAAATGAAAAAGTAGATCCTTTCCAAAACTTATCACCTCAGCAAAAAAATAATTACTACCAATCTTTTTTAAATGAATTATTCTATGAATGTTATCATAGAGAATTTAAATATAATTCTAACAAAGAGAGTTGGTTTAATATTTTAAGTCAGGGTGCTAGTTATGAAGCAGTTTATAGAGGGATTATCCTAGGTGATGCTTATTATAGTTTAGAAACAAAATCTTTTATCATTAAAGAAGACTTCGCAAAGATAGCACAAGATTTTTTTAAGAAATATACCAGAAGAGAGATAGCCCTTAATCGTTTAATGGAGTTGAATTTTTTTTCACTCAAGAGAAATTTAGTGGAAAAACTTTTAGAAACATTTGATTTGTTAATGGAAACAGATAGTGAAAAAGCCTATGATTGGTATGCTGTTTTATCTCAGGAATTAGCACAGAATTATGCCTCTGCTCTTTCTGCCCCTTTACGTAATAATTCTTCTGTCCATATTCACCGTAATTGGGCCAAAAAAGTTTCTTTGCAACAAGTGAAAGCAGAACTTATTATTAAGATGCATAAAATTTTAAATTCAATTTATTTTTAATCAAAGAAAGCATTAGACTTAAGAGATAAAGAAAGAAGAAGTCTTTCGACTCCCATAGCAATCCCACTACAAGCAGGGAGTCCTTTTTCTAAAGCTTGGTAGAGAACTTTAGGCTCAGGCAGATCATAACCATACAGCATCTTTTTATCTATAGCTTGCTGATTAAAGCGTTTTTTCTGTTCATTCGCATCAGTTAACTCATTATAGGCATTACACAGTTCAATTCCTTGCATATAAATTTCAAAGCGTTCACAGACTCTAGGGTCTTCTTTTTTAAGAGTTGAGAGTGCGCACAGCGGAGCTGGAAACTCATAAAGAAGCAGGAAAGGATATTTTACAAAGTGCGGCTCGATTAAATTTAAGAAGAGTAAAAAATAATAATCTTCCCACAGCATATTTTTGTCACTTAAAGGAAGAGGGACTTGTTTGAAGTTTTTTTGAATAAGCTCCTTCAAATCGTTTACCTCTAGAAAATTTAAAATATCAATATTTAAAATTTCCTTAAAAATTTCTTGCACAGTTCTTTTTTCAAAATTTATTTGAGAGAGGTCAGTATAGCGCAAAGGAATTTTTTTATTTTTTAGGTAGGCATGGCAAAACTGGGTAAGCTCTATACAGTCCTGCATGATCTGAGTATAAAAACTGTTAGTTCTATACCACTCCAACATAATAAATTGTGAGCGGTGCAGAGGGGATGCAGGTTCATCCCGAAAGCAATAACTCATGGTAAATATTTTTTCTAAACCTTGCGATAAAAGCTCTTTCATATAAAATTCAGGGGAAGTGTGTAGATAAAGAGAAGCTTTTTTAGGATTAACAATGGAATTTACTTGAAAGGGATGGATATGGGTTTCCATACCAGGATTTTCTACTAGAGGAGGAGTGAGGACATCATAAAATCCTTGGTTACCAAAAAAAGAGCGGATAGCTGTGGTAAGTTCAAATAGGTGTAATCTTTCATTCATAAATTACTTTCAAGGATGATGTGTCGTATTTGTCCGCCATTTCCGACATACAGTCAAGTTGACACTTTTAGAGTGAGAGGATAATTCTAACAATCCATAAAAGATTATATTTAAAAAGGATAATATTCGTGTCATTTTTTGATCGTCTAAAAAAAGGTTTGATAAAATCCCAAACAGAAGTGTGGTCCAAAATTACAACTCTGGTGATAGGAGAAAAAATATCAGCAGAAAAACTAGAAGAGATGGAAGGCTTACTTTACGCTTCAGATATAGGTCCCACTATGGTGGAAGAAGTAGTCACAGCACTTAAAAAAAAACCTTTGGAAGAAGACCCTAAAAAATTTCTTTTTAATTTATTTAAATCCAAGTTAGATCCTATCCAAGAAAAAATTTCAGAAAAAATTGTTGCCTCTCCTAAAGTTATCATGATTGTGGGTGTGAATGGTGTGGGAAAAACTACCACTGTAGGCAAGCTAGCCGCTAAATTTACGAGAGAGGGGGCTAAAGTTTTGGTAGGAGCAGGAGACACCTTTAGGGCCGCGGCTTCACAACAACTAAAAGTTTGGAGTGAGAGAGCAGGGTCTCTTTTAGTGGAAGGTAAAGAGGGTTCGGATTCTAGTGGTGTGGCTTTTGAAACACTGAAAAAAGCTCAGGAAGAAAAAGTAGATTTTTGTTTTTTAGATACAGCGGGAAGACTTCATACTAAAACCCATCTAATGGAAGAACTTAAAAAAAATAAGCGAGTTTTGCAAAAACTTGATCCCACAGCTCCGCACGAAGTATGGTTAGTTTTAGATGCTATTACGGGACAGAATGCCTTTAATCAAGCTCTAGAATTTCATGAAGCTTTGGGGGTTACAGGTCTTATTTTAACTAAGTGTGATGGTTCAGCTAAAGCAGGGTTTGGACTGGGCATTGCGACGCAACTTAAAATTCCTTTAGTTTATATCGGAGTAGGAGAGTCCATAGAGGATTTAGATCGTTTTAACAGTGAGGAATATCTAAAATCGCTACTTTTAATTGACTAAACTGGGGCCAGCCTTTACTTTAGATCTATGAGTAATAAAGAAGAATTTGATGTTTTAGGATTTAAAGTCTCCTTTCGGCCTGAAAGTGATATGAGTGGTGAGCCTCGTGCTTGTGATGTTGTGCAAAAAGTGGAGCAAATCGCCCATAAAATAAAGCTTACAAACCCCCAGTTGCCTGAAGCAAAAATTGCAGTGCTGGTGGCATTACAGATGGCCTTGGAATATATGAAGCTAGAGTCAGAATATCGTGAAGATATCAAAGCATTAGAGACTCCGCTTTTAGAAATCCTAAATGTGGTTGAGAGTATAAATCCTCCTCTTTCCTAAAAAATTAATTCTTCTTGATTTTTTTTGCTCAAAAAAGGCTTGTGCGTGCAACTGGCAAAAAAAAATTTAAGAAAAAAAATAAAGGAAGAAGTGCAACTTCTTTCTGCAGAAGTACGACAACAAAAAAGCCAAGAAGTGTCGGAAAAAGTCTTTAAATTCCTTAAAGAGACAGGTACAGACTCTTGTGTTATTGGGGGGTATGCACCCATGCATGATGAAGCCATCTGGTATTTAGGCCCTATGCAATCCTTAGAATCTCATTTCGCCTTTCCTACTGCTAAAGATTCTCATCTTATTTTTAAAAAATGTTCTTTGATGGATTTAAAAGAAGGGCAAGAATTTGGAGTTTCTCTTAAAATCCCTCCAGAGTCTGCCTTAGAAGTTTCTCCTGCGGTACTTTTAGTTCCTGCTTTGGCCTACAGTAAAGAAGGAAAGCGTTTAGGACGAGGTAAGGGTTATTATGATCGTTATTTGAAAAATTTTAAAGGTGTAACGGTAGGAATTTGTTTTGAAGAACAAATAGCACAAGATATTGCAACAGAAGAACATGATCAAATGGTACAAAATATTATAACCGATAAAAGTATAATAAATATAAAAGGATAAACATATGCTCACCATAATTTTTGCAGTGCTCGCTCTTATTTTAGGATTAGGACTAGGTTTTCTTCTTCGTCATCTTAAGGCCCAAGCTCAGAAAAAAGAGTTAGAAGCGAAGGGTAAAGATGTTGTTAATAAAGCAAAATTAGAGGCTAACGATATTCGCTATCAAGCTAAAAAAGAAGCCAAAGATATTATAAAAGAAGAGCGAGAAAAATTAGAAGAGGAATTTAAAAAGAATCAACAATCACTTAAAGATCAAGAGCGTAATCTTTCTCGTAAAGAAGTAATCTTAGAGCAAAAGTTAGAAGATCGGAATAAAGAGTTAGAAAAATTAAAACTCAAAGAAGAAGAATTAGAAAAATCCAAACAAAAAATTCAGCAAGAAGAGCAAAAATATAAAGAAATGGTAAATGACATCGCTGACAAACTAACAGTAGTGAGTGGGCTGACTCGTGAACAAGCTAAGCAAGAACTCATGCAAGCACTAACTGAAGAAGCCAAAGTAGATGCGGCAAAAGCTATCCGCAAAATTGAAGAAGAAACTCAAGAAGAAGCAGAGAAAAAAGCGAAAAGAGTTATTGGAATTGCTATTCAGCGTTTTGCTGGTGAATACGTAGCAGAAAGAACAGTGACATCTGTGGATATTCCTGATGATGGAGTGAAAGGAAGACTGATTGGACGAGAAGGGCGTAATATTCGAGCTTTTGAACAAATTTGTGGGGTGGATCTTATTATTGATGATACTCCAGGAACGGTGGTTATTTCGTCTTTCAACGTGGTGAGAAGAGAAATTTCTCGTATGACTATTGAAAGATTGATTGCGGATGGTCGTATTCATCCAGCGAAAATTGAAGAATTTCATAATAAAGCACGTATTGAATTTGAAGCAAGACTGAGAGATTTAGGAGAACGAGCGCAAATGGAAATTGGCGTGCATGGGATTCATCCAGAAATTTTAAAATTAGTGGGAGCGCTTAACTGGCGAACATCTTACACTCAAAACCAATATCAACACGCACTAGAAGCGGCTTTTATTGCAGGAGCTATGGCGGCAGAGCTAGGTCTGAATGTAAAACAAGCTCGTAGAGCTGGACTTCTGCATGACATTGGAAAAGTTTTAGATGCTTCGGCTGAAGGGTCACACGCTGTGATTGGAGCGGACTTTGCTAAAAAATATGGTGAGTCAGCAGATATTGTTCATGCTATTCGTGCTCACCATGATGATGAAAAACCTGAATCAGTTCTGGCCCACATTGTGACGGCATCTGATGCTCTTTCAGGAGCAAGGCCTGGGGCACGTAAGGCCATGATGGAGTCTTATGTTTCAAGGCTTACAGATATTGAATCTATCGTGAATGGCTTCCCTGGAGTCAGTAAGTGTTATGCCATCTCCGCGGGTAGAGAAATTCGTGTCATGGTTGAAAATGAAAAAGTAGATGATAATGCAACTATTATGCTTTCTCGTGATATTGCTAAGAAAATTGAATCAGAGATGTCATACCCTGGAACTATTAAGGTAACAGTTGTGAGAGAGACGAGAGCTGTAGGAATTGCTAAGTAAAATGTCAGGGTATCTACTTTTTGGACTAGGTTTTTTTTGGAGCTACCTTTTACATTCCAGCTCGCTCAAAAAAAGAATTGAAAATAAAGAGTACAAATATTCTTTTTTACGTTTTATTTTTTTATTAAATAATAAAATACTTTTTCCCTTTGCAAAAATTCCGCTTTTTATTCCCTTGATTAGGGCATTTATTCCCTTCTTATTTGTCTTATTACTTAATATACTTTTTCGCTCTTTTCTTCCTATCGGCTTCACCCTTTTGGGCTCCTTGAGCGCAGAAATTTATTCTTTTTATTTTAGAAAAAAATTAGGAATATTGTGAACAGAATTTATGTGTCGTTAGCTGTTTTTTTAAGGAATATGACTGAAAATTCCATAGAGATTTGGACACAAGAGAGATTAGAAGAGGGGCCTATAAAAGGATTATGGGAGTTTCCAGGGGGAGGCATTGAAGAAGGGGAGAGTCCTGAAGAAGCCATGCGCAGAGAAGTTTGGGAGGAAGTTCCTCTCAAGCTAACACCTGAGCATACTGTGCGCTTTTTTAAAGTTTATAACATTCACTCAACTGCAAATAATAGTATTTTTCTTTTTGTTCATTTGGTAAAAGATTTAGGAACTTTACAGCACGGTCGGTGGATAAAAATAGATTTGCAACAAGGATCATCTTTTTTGCAAGGAGAGATTCCACCTGCTAATCATGCTATTATTGATGAATTGTGTGCTTATATTTTGGCCTTGTCCAAGGAAAAGGTAGCAGATCTTTTATGGAAGTTATAAAGCAAGTTGTTCAGTTTTTTCTTCTTTCATTAAGCTTGGGATTAGTGGGATGCAGGCCTTTTACCAGTTTGCAACAAACGGGGCTAGGTTTTCAAAAATTAGTCGATGCGGTAGCTCTCGCTAGTTTTATTCTGTTTTCATTTTTATTTGTTTTGAGTTTTGCCAGTATTAAAATAATTTTTGTAATTTTAGTATTAGCTCTTTTATTTTCTACTACTTTTTTTATAAAGAAAGAAAATCAGAAAAGTCTTAACTATATAGGCTACGCTAAAATTATCTTACTAAGTATGGTAGCTTTTTTATTCACTCATACCAATTTAGTTCTTTGGAGTTTTTTTATTATCACATCTTGTTTAGTCGGTATTGTGGTTTATTCCATGCTACTAGGACATTATTATCTAGTAGTTCCTAAGCTCAGTGAAAAAATTCTTTTAAAAGTTGTTAAGGTTTTTTTCTTTATTTTAATTCTTAAAATAGTATGTAGCCTTTATGGGTTATACAAAGCGGAGCAATTTTTATCTTTAGAAGGACATATGGATTCTCTCTTTAACTTAATTATTGTTCTTATGCGTTTGTTATGGGGATATGTGGCTCTTGCTATTATTGGTTTTTTTTCTTACAAGCTAACTAAGATGAACTCTATTCAAAGTGCCACAGGACTTTTATATGTGATGGTTTTTTTTATGATTATAGGTGAAGTGATCTCTATTTATCTCTATTATCAACATGGAATTTTTATATGATGACAGTACTCATAACCTGCCCTGAGTGTGGTTCAGCTATCCATATACAACCTGATTTGTTAGCCACACATACTTGCTGTGATATTTGCAAACATGAAATAAAAATATTTTTTCAAAATTCTCATAAAGAAAATAGAGTAGAAATTTGCCCTGTGTGTGAACGTAAAGATTTTTATAGTCAAAAAGATTTTAATCGGAAGCTTGGAGTTATTCTTTTTGTGATAGCCGCTATTTTATCTATTTGGACTTATGGCTTGAGTTTTATTGTTCTTTATTTAGCGGATCTTATTTTATTTCGTAAATTACACCAGATTGCCGTTTGCTATAAATGTGAAACAATTTTTAGAGGGGCTAGTAATGTTCTTTCTATTCCACCTTTTAACCACGAAATGAACGATCGTATTCAATATGCGGATCATAATTTTGAAGGTAAGCCTTTACAACATTGAAAGACTACTTTTTCATGAGAGAATCAGTCGTTCTTTGCTTAAGTAATCGGTCATAGGATTTTAGGTAGTGCAGAGAAATAATTTTAAAGAGATCGCCTTTATCTTTTTTATTAATATCAGGATAGTTAAGGGCATATTCATCCAATCGCCCAAGAGAATCATTATTCCCCATATCTTCATTGTAAGGAATTATTTCATCTTGACCGATAGAAAGAGAGATATCTTCCGTTAGACCACTTGCTGTATTTTTTTTAAGAATATCACTTTCTTTAGGGAGAATCGTTTTTATCTCTTCTTTCTTGGGATTATCAAATTTAGGCTCACCTAAAGAGGCAAGTAAAGGTGAGCTTGCCTGCTCTTTATTCCAACTGTCTTTCATATCTTTTCTTAAATCAGATAAAAGTTTGGCAGATTCATTTTCTAGCGAAAAGTTTTTCCCCATTTTTTCTTGTAGTGATTTATTCAGGGATTTCTTGTTTTGTAAAATACGTGAAGCAGATCTATGCAGAGAACCTGCTGTAATACTTAACTTGTCATAGCGACCAGCGTTTAAGTGATTGTTGGCATCTAATAATTGTGCTGTGTAATCACTGACACTGGCGGGAAAATTACCAAAATTAAAACGGTAATTGTGAGATTGACAGCTATTGGTTTGAGCGCAGGAACAAGAACTAGCTTGCAGTGAAGTTTGATAGCTTCCAGTTATACAATTATTACCTGTGGGTCCAAAAACTGTTAGTTCAGGGTAGGGTAAAATATCAGTAGGTTGAGGAGTTGCAGGAGGAGTCGTTCCTGTATATAAACCAGCATAAGTATTGTCATCATAAGCTTCATCTAAGGCTTGAGTCGTTGTCTCTAATTGACCTTGCAGTGTTGAAAGTCTTTTTCCTAAGCGTCCTGTATAAGTTCCCCCAAGTGCCGCAAAAGAACCAAAGAGGATGGCTCTATTAACAGCATCTCCCATCATTCTCTTGGTAAATTTTTTCATAGATTTTTCAAAAATTTTAAGGTTGAGAGCCGCTCCTCCTCCTATTCCCAGAAGGTTCGTAATTTCCTCTGTTTCAAACTTAGCAAAAGCAGAGGGGATTAAAAATTGTTCTAAAAGACCAACAGCAGAAAGCAGAGTTTCTTTGTAGGAAGACAGAGCGATAGGGGCTTTTTCTAACTGAGTGTATTCATCTAAACTTAGAGATTTGTTTGCATCACTACTCATGCCTTCCCATTCCTTAAAAAGAGCAATGGCATCTAATCCTTTTTTACTTTGATGTAGTTTAGAAGACAAATGGGCCAGAAAACTTAAAGCATTTAATTTTTTAAGAAAATGCTGAGGAGAGCTCTCCGCAGTACAAATGACAGTGGTAGAGGCTCCTCCATCTGCGGCTTTAGAGAGTGCTTCAATAGTAGCAACAGCCGCCGCTACTCCCATAGCAGTAGTCGTGACTGTAGCTAAAGTTGTTTTTAATTTGAGAGCTTTGGCTTTAGTATCCGTAATATCTCTAGAGGTTTTAAGAAAAAC
>JAGOVR010000037.1 GCA_018060635.1 Bacteriovoracaceae bacterium | reverse complement strand
GAACTTTCCGCTACCGCTAAGGCCATGCAAGAACTCACGGAATGTGTTTATCTTCTGCAAGATAAAATTAAAAAAGAGATTTCTTTTGTTGATGTAGGCGGAGGACTGGGCATTCCTTATCACCCTCAAGATGAAAACTCTATTGCTACTCCTCTCGACTATATGAAAACAGTGGCAAAAAACTTGGGGAAAGATTTAATAAGTAAAAAAATTATTTTTGAACCTGGTAGAATTATTGCGGCTTCTTGTGGTATTTTAGTCAGCCGAGTGATTCGCACCAAAACTTCACAGAAAAATACTTTTGTGATTATTGATGCAGGAATGAATGATCTCTTACGCCCTTCTCTTTATCAGGCTTATCACAGCATTTATCCTACTTCTTTAACAGAGAATACTAAAATTATCCCAAGTCATATCGTAGGACCTGTCTGTGAAAGTAGTGACTGTTTCGCTTCCAACCGCCCTTTCCCTGTGGTAAAAACCGATGATCTTGTTGTCATAAGTGATAGCGGAGCTTACGGGCACACCATGAGTTCCGGTTATAATCTTCGTTCCCAAATTAAAGAGTACTGTTATTAAAAGCTATGTATTTTTTACATAGCCTACAAGACAAGAAACTCTTTTTTTGCTATATTCCCTCATTATGAAAAAACATATGACTCTTACATTTCTTTCTTTGTTTTGCTGTGTTTTCTCTTATGCTTACGAAGATATTTCTAAGTATAATATGGAACTGCATATTGGAACTAGAGTTCTGAAACTACAGTCTATTGAGACGCAGTGGAATGAGCAGATAGAGAGTTTGACTGTAGAATTCACAGCATTTCTTCCTCAAGGTGTCCCTTTAGAATCCTACGCTACGGAAGCGTTTAATACTTATGAACGACAGTCAAACGTTCCCCCTAAATCTAAAAATAATTTTATTCAAAATTTAAAAACAAATATGAGTTTTTTAGGTAAGATAAAATACATTCAAACTTTCTCAAAAAAAGAACTACCTTTTTCTTTATATTTTTTAGAATATAAAGAAAATAAAAAATACCAACTTCCTAGTCTTACCACAGGTATTAGTGTGAATATTACGAAAGAATACAAAGAAGCTTTAGACACTGCGGCGGCTCTCGAAGGCAAAACTATAGATGCAAATATTTATACGCTCAACGTAACCTATACAATTGCGTCCCTAAGTGAGATAAATATAAATGGCTCTAAAATTTTAACTTTACAAGAACCTGAAGAGATTGCTTTTTCTTATTTGCATAAAGAATATAATATTACTGCTGGAAAACTTTCTTCTGCCGAAAGTTTAATGAAAAAAGAAAAACCTCTCAAAATGAATGTCAAAAGATTAGCAAAGACTATGGGTGGCAATTAGATCTCTATTCCCAATCTGTCGTCCCATCTGGTCGATCTTGTAACTCCACTCCATTTTTTTTTAGATAATCACGAATTTCATCTGAACGCTTAAAATTTTTATCTTTTTTTGCTTGCACTCTTTCTACCACTAGTTTTTCAATTTCTTCTTTTTCAATTTTTTTATTTTTTTGTTTTAATTTTTGTAATTCCTGTAAAACTTGTTCGGGGTTTTCATGAATGACGCCTAAAGATTTTTGTATAAAACTAATCACGTCTAGTATTTCTTTATAATTAGCTGTTGCAATAATAGGTAGTGACAAAATATCTCTACGCACATCACGAAGGAATGTAAAAAATTCTGCCATACAAGCTGGAATATTAAAGTCATTTTCTAAATGTTCCTTCATCGCAGAAATGATACTTTTCAAAGGAATGTTAGGAGCTGTATCGCTCACTTTAGCTTTTTGCACATCTCTGACAAACTCATGAATACGCTGTACTTCATGAATAGCATTACTTACCACCTCATCACTCCATTCCATGCGTGAGCGGTAATGCACACTAAGTAAAATATGGCGCAGAACTTGCCCTCCATACACTTTCATAAAATCTCGCATGGTGACTACATTGCCCAAAGATTTACTCATTTTCTCCGAGGCAAAATTCACAAATTCATGATGAGCCCAGCAATGACTAAATGTGCATTTATTGGCCGCTTCTGACTGTGCAATTTCATTTTCATGGTGAGGAAACATAAGATCCACACCGCCATGATGAAGATCAATCGTTTTTCCTAAAAATTTCTTGGCCATAGCAGAACATTCAATATGCCAACCTGGCCGCCCCTTGCCCCAAGGTGATTCCCAAAAAATTTCTCCAACTTTCGCAGGCTTCCATAAAACAAAGTCCGCAGGATTCTTTTTTTTGGTATCCACTTGTACTCTGGCCCCTGCTTGCAAATCTTCTAATTTTTTCTTAGAGAGATTGCCGTAGGTTTTAAATTTTTCCACATCAAACAAAATTTCACCTTCTACTTCATAGGCACTGCTATTACTTAAAAGTTCTTCGATCATGTGAATAATCTCACTCATGGTCTCTGATACCTTAGGAGTATGTGTGGCAGGAAGCATTCCTAGTGAGTTCATATCCACTTCACATTCATGCACAAAGCGAGCCGATAACTCTAAGGGATCAACTCCTAATTTTTTTGCTTCATCAATAATTTTATCATCCACATCTGTAAAATTACGCACAAAAGTTACGTCATAACCTAATGTTTTAAAAATACGATGAAAAAGATCGCCGACTACTAAGGCCCTAGCATTTCCCACGTGTAAAAAATTATAGGTAGTAGGCCCGCAGGAATAAAACTTCACTTTGCCTTTTTCCAAGGTCTTAAAATCTTCTTTGACTCGGGTAAGATTATTAAAAATTTTCATAAAAGATTCTCAAGCCTTTTTTTAATAACACTAGTGGGAGTTAAGGGAATAACAAATTTAAGCTCAGGTCCATGTCCTCTGCCCGTGAGAGCCGCTCTCATTCCCATAAAAAGTTCTTTACCTTTTATTTTAAGTTCACTTTTAATATGGGTTCCCCATTTTTCAAAATCAGCTAAACTAGGAAACTCGGTTTGAATCCCTGCTACTTCTTGTTTGAGATAGTTTATGATTTGCGGCGTGGTTGGCCAACTTAAAATTCCTTGCAGCTCTTCTGTCATTTTATGTTCTGTGAAAAATATTTCATCCAAATGAGCAGTAATTTCGTTATAAAACTGAATTTGTTCCTTAAAAAGATTCAGACAACCTATTTTCCATTCGTGTGTTTGTTTATGAAAAATATGGTCAGCCGCAATGAAAGGAACAATATCTGAGAGTAATTCTTCCGCCGTTTTCGCACGCAAGTGCTGGCCATTCACCCACTGGAATTTCTCAATATCAAAAACCGCAGGTGATTTACTAAAACGATCTAAAGTAAAAACACGAGACAATTCTTTTCCATCAAAAATTTCTTTTTCTTCTGGATGTGACCAACCTAACAAGCATAAATAATTAACCATGGCAGAAGGTAAATACGATTCTTCTCTATAATTTTTAACGGAGGTCACTCCATGGCGTTTGGAAAGTTTTTGACGATCTTTTCCTACTAAGAGAGACAGGTGAGCAAACTCTGGAACTTTTTCAACTCCCAACGCCTCATAAATCATGAGTTGTCTTACCGTATTGGACAGATGATCTTCCCCACGAATGACATGAGTAATTTGCATAAGCCAGTCATCAATCACACAGCAATAATTATAAACAGGCATATTGCCTGAACGTAAAAGTACAAAATCCCCTACCATGTTATCGGGGAAAACCACTTTGCCTCGCACATGATCATTTAGGACATAAGGCTTACGGTACGCTTTAAAACGCACAACCGCTTTCTCTCCTGCAGATAACTTGGATGAGGTTTCATCAGAGCTTAAGTTGCGACATTTTCCGTCGTAATGAGGAGGTCTACCTTCTTGCAAGGCATTTTCTTTTTTCTTTTCTAATTCTTCTTCCGAGCAAAAACAGTAGTAGGCCTTACCTTCATCTACGAGTTTCTGAGCGTATTTAAGATAAATATCTTGGCGCTCTGATTGGCGATAGGGACCAAACTCTCCCCCCATCTCAGGACCTTCATCAAACTCTAAACCTAACCAGTGCATATCTTCAATTTGTAATTTTTCATATTCTTTCTGACTGCGCTCAGCATCGGTATCTTCAATTCTTAAAATAAAAGTTCCGCCTGTCGCCTTGGCAAAAAAATAATTATAAAGGGCGGTACGAGCCCCTCCAATATGCAAATATCCTGTAGGGCTAGGCGCAAAACGAACACGAGGTTTTGATGAATTCATAGATAAATCTCCTTAAATCTCAAGGAGATTAACATACCGAAAGTCTAGAGGTTTTGAAAGTTTTATGAGAAACAAGACTCAATTTTAGAATCTACTTGCTTGGCCTCATCTCCTTTGGCCAAAGCAATTTCTTGAATGAGAAGTTCCTTACACTGATCTAGCATTTTCTTTTCACCAAAACTTAATTTTTTAGAAACTTTTAATAAAAGAAGAGAGCGCAAAACATCGGCAATTTCCAGAAGTGATCCTGTTTTTAATTTTCCTACATAATCACGTTGTCTGCGATTCCAAGTGGAGTTATCTACTTTGACATCATGATTTCCAAGTAATTTAAAAACTTCTTCCACTTCACTACTCGTGACTAGTGCTCGCACGCCTTCCTTACTTTCTTTTGGAATCATCATGCGCATACCATTTGAAACTAATTTTATGAGATAGTATTCCGTCTGAATACCTTCGGAAGTTTCTTTGGTTTCAGAGCCCACCACTTGCCCTACTCCATGTCCAGGGCATACCACATAATCACCCAAGTTATACATAGAAAGCGTCTCCCCGACATAATATTTGAAGTCGGGTATTTATAACGCAAAGTGGCAGGTTTTGCAAGTAAAAAGGCCTCTTCCCCTGTATTTTTACAGAAAAAAGAGGCCCTAATATTTAAGATCGAGAGTTTATTTCGTTTTTATCAAAGAAATAGGCAATTTCACGAGCCGCAGAAACGGGAGAATCTGAACCATGAGTCGCATTTTGCTCTATATTATCACCATAAAGCTTACGTAGCGTATTCTCTGCCGCCATCTCAGGATTAGTGTGTCCCATGATATCGCGATTTTTTTGAACCGCATTTTCCCCTTCAAGCACCATCATCATCACAGGAGCTGATGTCATAAAGCTAATAAGAGAATTAAAGAAAGGACGCTCTTTGTGTTCAATGTAAAAACCTTCGGCTTTTTCTTTGGAAAGTTTCGTCAGTTTTGCGGCCACAACGCGTAAGCCTTCGCTTTCAAAACGGGCAATAATGTTTCCCATATTGTTTTTTAAAACAGCATTGGGCTTGATAATACTAAAAGTTTTTTCTACAGACATAACACCTCACTTGTTTTTTAAAATTGATTGTATTTTTGCACCCATCTCTGCTGGAGAGCGGGCAATTGTTATTCCACATTCTTGTAACACTTTAAACTTGGCTTCAGCCGTATCATCACCACCAGAAATAATAGCTCCTGCATGTCCCATGCGTTTTCCTGCAGGGGCAGAAGCTCCCGCAATGAAACTTACCACGGATTTTTTCATATTTTTTTGAATGAAACGAGCGGCATCTACTTCAGCAGAGCCTCCAATTTCTCCAATCATAATGATAGCGTCTGTATCTGGATCTTTTTCAAATAAAGCGAGAGCTGAAATAAAATCCGTACCGATAATAGGGTCTCCTCCGATACCAATACAAGTAGATTGCCCGATGTTTCTTTGAGTGAGTTGAAAGACTGCTTCATAGGTTAGTGTGCCTGAACGTGAGATCACTCCCACTCTCCCAGGAAGATGAATATGCCCTGGCATAATTCCCATTTTACACTGGCCAGGAGTAATAATCCCTGGGCAGTTAGGGCCAATCAAGCGTGACTTAGAACTTTTAAGAGCGGCCTTCACTTTAATCATATCATTCACAGGAATTCCTTCCGTGATACACACAATCAGTTCAATGCCTGCATTCATACATTCTAAAATAGAATCAGCACTATACGCAGGTGGCACAAAAATCATAGCGGCATTACAACCCGTATTGTTGATCGCCTCACTCACTGTATTAAAAACAGGATAACCTTCGTGTTTAGTTCCACCTTTCCCAGGAGTCACTCCTCCTACAAAATTGGTTCCATAATCACGAGATTGCAATGAATGAAAAGTTCCTTGCTTGCCAGTGAATCCAATAGTTATAACTTTTGTATTTTTGTCGACTAAAATAGCCATGATTAAACTCCCCTACCTTGAGATAAATTCACTACTTTTTCTGCGGCATCACTTAAATCACTTGCGGAAACAATCGCAAGTTGGGACTGCGCTAGAATTTTTTTGGCCAAATCCACATTGGTTCCTTCTAAGCGCACAACCAATGGAACTTTTAGTTGCAATGATTTAACCGCCGCAATAATTCCTTCTGCGATAATATCGCATTTCATAATTCCACCAAAAATATTCACAAGAATGGCCTTTACTTTTTCATCTCTTAAAATAATGGTGAAGGCTTTCTCCACGGCTTCTTTACTAGCACCACCACCGACATCTAAAAAATTAGCAGGAGTTCCACCGTGTAGTTTAATGATATCCATAGTGGCCATAGCAAGACCTGCGCCATTGACTAAGCAACCAATGTTTCCATCCAAAGAAATGTAAGAAAGACCAAATTCTTTGGCTTCTAATTCTGCAGATGATTCTTCCGTTAGGTCTCTTAAAGCTTCCAATTCAGGATGACGGAAAAGAGCATTATCATCAAAATTAATTTTTGCATCTAAAGCTAAAATTTTCCCATCTTTAGTAGTCACTAAAGGATTAATTTCTACAGTACTTAAATCCAGTTTCAAATACATCTCATAAAGACCTTGTATAAAGGAACTTACAGGCTTAATAAATTTTTCATCCATCCCCATGCTGTAAACCATTTGTCTGCCCATATAAGGAGTAAATCCCACAGCAGGATCTACCTGAATTTTAATAATTTTTTCTGGGCTTTTGTGAGCTACTTCTTCAATGTCCATGCCTCCCTCTGAAGAGCCCATAATTGTAAGCATAGAACTTCTACGATCCAGCACAATTCCCAAATAATATTCATGATCAATAGCACAGCCTTCTTCAATCAGAACAAGATTTACTCTTTTTCCTTCAGGACCAGTTTGATGAGTCACCAGATTCATTCCAATAATTTCTGAAGCGTATTTCTTCACTTCATCTAAAGAACGAGCTAGTTTTACTCCTCCTCCTTTACCTCTTCCTCCTGCATGAATTTGAGCTTTTACTACCCAAATACTTCCCCCTATCTCTTTTGCCGCTTTCACAGCCTCATCTGCTGTTCTTGCGATATTTCCTTTAAGAGTGGGAATATTAAAATCTCCCATAAGTTTTTTGGCTTGATATTCATGAATATTCATAGCTTCTGATCCTTCTTAAAAAGTCTGACATTTTAAATATGGGGCGATTCTACCTTTGAGACATCCAAGGGACAAGTAAAATCAAGGCTGAATAGGCAAAGAACAGATCTCTTGCATGGCCAAGGGAGTACTGCGTAAATGAGATTGAGCTTGAGGGTGACAATAGCGAGAATCTTTTTTAGCAATACGATCTTTGGCCACAGTGGCAAAAGGAGGACGTTTTCCTGGAAGTTTTTTAAACTGTGTCAAAATATCCATGTCTTGAGGTTTAAGATAACGAGAAAAAACCATAAGATTCACAATAGAAAAATAATCCCACTCTTTTTGAGATAAAAAATGCTGGGCCCTTTTTACTATTTCTAAGCGAACATCTTGGCGCACTTTTTTGTCTTTATCTTGAATATGATTTTTATAATATTCAAATTTCTGCAAAAAATAATCACATCCTGTCTGCTGTAGCACTAAGCGAGAAGGAGCTAAACATCCAACTTTAGAGGAAGGATAAGAAGGAGAATAAGACGAAGTGCTATGACCTTGTGCCATGAAAAAAAAAATCCATAAAAAAAATATTTTTTTCAAAGCTTAAACTCCTCTACTTCTATTCCCACACTCTCGTCAATAAAAGTATGGACCTGATCCATATCCACTTTATCTTGATACTTTGAAGTAAATTCTTGCATCCTTTCATCGTAGTACTCAAGATCTGCCTTATTCCCTGTCTGAGAAACAGCTTTACATAAAACTAACTCCACCACATCTTCTAAAAAATTTTTGCTACTATAACATTCTTTACTCATGATCGTGGCCATTTGTAATCCTAAGGTAGGGTCAGTGGGATCAAAAGAAGAAGATGCAGATTTTTTGTCCACACATTTATTTAAATCGGATTTAGTAATCTCATTAAGCTGAGCAATCTGTCCTTCTCCTGCTCGGTACACTAAGCGAGGAACTTCAAAAGGAGTCTGCCAATCAAATTTATACTCTCTGGTTTTTCCTTCTAGGGGAACTCGCTCCCATTCATTATACCAAGAACAACTGATTTCTTTTTTGTTAGGTGCAACTAAAATAAGTCCTTGTGTCGGTTTATTTTTAGCATGGGCCCCTAAGAGTGCTTCTTGTACTGGAATGGCTTCTCCTTTTTCATCTTTATACGTACGAGGAGCTGTATAACTCAAATCAATATTTCTCATATTGAAGGTATAACCTTTGAGAGATTCCCTATGCTGTGGATTTTCATAATAAAATTTTATCAATTCTTGAATGGCTTTTTCTCTTACTAAACCTGCATTTAAAACGTCACTAGGATTAATCTCACACCCACTATAAAGACTTTTAGCTGAAGGCTCACTAAATCCAAAAACACCGATATCCTCTGGATTAAAAGTTGAACTTGTTTTTGCTCCTGTTACTTTGTCTGTAAGCGTAATGGTTTGCCCATAGCCCAAGCATTTTCTCTTATGACTTTGATCTTGTGGCTCTGGCATTTTTGCTAAAACTATATCGGTGTTACTAATCTCAGCACAAGCCTCTTGAGGCGATAGAGGGTTTTGACACAAAATATTAATGGTACTGGGCTTAGTCAGAACTTCCATAAAAAGTTTATACGCCACTTCTTTTTTTTCTATAAGAATTTTTTTGGCCTGTTCAATATTCTGTGCTTTTTCTAACTTAATAGCAGACTCATAATAGACCTTCACCACCTGAGATAAATTATTAATACTCCCCGCATTTTCACCTTTTTTTCCTGTCAGAATATCCACCCCTTCCACTGTCTCAATACTGGCATGATCGATGGAATGATTCCAAACACCTTTGCCAAAAGCCAGATTTCCTAAAACACGAGATTTGCCATTCACAATATTTTGGGCCTTGGGTTGATAGTCCTGACAAAAATTCATACCATTGAGTGGTTCACCCTTTAACCGTTTTGCGTGAATATAAACCGCCTCCATTCTATTTAAAAAAGTGTCTTGTTCTTGGTTATTGCTAGGAGCTTTTGTAGGATCTCTAAGTGTTTTCTGCTTAAAGTCATAAAAATAATTATCAAAGGGACTGTTAGCTGAATGGGTGAGAACTATATCACTCATAAGAGGAACTTGTTCCCTAAGTGTGGTAAAAGGTTCACGGGCCAATTTTTTTCCCACAATAGTTTTAGGATCACTAAAACAGCGATTAAGATAGGCGAATAAATCCATAAATATATTAGCAGGAAGAATCTCCCCATTTTCACACATCAAAAGATAACCTTGATTTTCTCTTTCCGTTATCACTGGAAAAACACTTTCTCGTAGGGACTGACTTATTTCACTGGCCCAAGGTAGAAAAATTTCTCCCGTGTAAGCGTGGCACGTTCCATTATCTTCTCGGTAACGAAGCTCTGTTTGCCCATATTTATCTAAACTCTCACTTGTTTTCTGAGATTTAAGATTATAAAACTCATCTAAAAAACTACTCGCATATAAAATATAATCATCTAATTTATTTTTTAAAAGAGGGTCTTGAGGAATAGGCTCCCCTTTTAAAAGATAAGCTCTATTGTTTTTTAAGTCTTGTGCTTGTTTGGAATCAAACTTCTCCAATTTTTCTTCTAAATTTAAAAAATAGGCTCTCTTTAGCTTGGCCCTTGCACTAGGAAGTCTTTTTTCCAAATAATCATTTTCATCTTGAGGCGTAAACCATCTTCCTAAGTCTAGAATCTCTGGGTTACTAAGATCATCTTTATGAGTAATCTCCCTTGCTCTAAAAAAATTGGCAACATCCTTCATCTGATTAGGGGCCACTCCCAGTAATAAAAGTGCGGTATTTAAAGGAGATTTTTCTTGAGTCTTTTCAATTAATGTTTTTCCTTCTTTGAGCGTAAATAATTTTTTAACTCTACTTTCTTCAAAAAGAGCTTGAATTTGAGAGGGATCTTTAAATTTATAACTAGCATTATTGGCCACTTTATAGAGATAATTTCCTCCCGTAGAACAAATGACTTTTTGCACGTCAGCTGAAAAACTAATTTCTACATTTTGTTTGTAGTTAATACCATCAGGTGTATCAAAACTATTTTCGGTGTTTGTTCCGAGAGGTCCTCTTATTTTATTTCCCCAACCACTTGAGCCAGATGTCAGATCCTGCGCAAAAAGCTTAGGGCCTCCCAAAATAAAAAAGGTGAATAAAAAATAAAAAAGAATTTTTATTTGACTAATCTTCATGCATCCTAATTTAAAAAAATCTCATTCCTTTTTAGCAAAGAAGAGAACTTAACTCCTAATATTCCAATAGCTTATCGTCAAAGCTTGCGAAAAACTCAAATACAAAATTCTCTATCTTTTCAATGGCTTAAGGATTTTTTTCTTTTAATGGTTCTAAGGGATTTTGACTTAATTTTTGCAAAATAGGATTCATTTCATTTTCAATTAACAAATGAAGATCCGGAAGAGGAACTTTTCGCGAAAGTTCATTTAAAAAGAATGCTGAAAAATTGGCCATCTTCGTTACTTGCTCTGAAAGAATTTGAAATTCTGTGGTGATAATGGGAAAACGTTTTCCCATCTCTAAAATAAGATTTTCATTTTCTTTAATAAAGGATGTAAGGAAAGGAGAAAACTCATTACGATAGTTTTTCTCAAAATAGCGAGTAGCTTTTTTTCTTCCTTTTATCTGCAATGTTTTTAACTGTAAATCAGTCAAATTTTTTGCAAAGACACTTAGTGTTTGATACTTGATATTGATTTCATCCAAGTATTTTTTTTCTAACTTCTCTCTTAAACTAATCAGCTTTTGTAATTTTTGTAAGAAGATATCAGGACTGTTTGTTGTATAGAGAACCTCTCCTTTATGTTCATATAAATTCATTGTTTTTTGCTGTTGTCCAAAAAGTTTTTCTATAACTCCCTCAAATCCCTGAGAAGGAATTTTTTGCGCATATAATTTTACTTGATAAAAACCAGGAATAAATTTAGTTCCGCGAGTAAAGGTAAAATTTTTAAATTCCGCACGATGATTCTCATAATGGCCTGTTGTCTGAATAGTCACATCTTCAAATTGAATAGTTTTTCCATAAATAGATTCTAAAACTAACCATACTTTGGCTTTTATCGGCAAATTAGAAGTCAACCAAAGTGTTTTTTGATCTTTAGAAAAACCGTAAGAAAAATTTACTCCTTTTTCTAAGGGAATTTGTGTAGTTTGTAGTAATTTTTCGTAATCATTAAGACGCATTCCTGAAAAGGATTTAAATTTTTCTTGTGATTTTTGGTACAATAAAGCACTAAGAAGCAAAATAAAGAAAAGGAGCAAAGGGATCTGATGACGAGAAGTCTGATGAGGTTTAACAGCAGGCGATACTTCCACCGCCTCTTTTTCTTGTTCTATTTTAGGCTCAGGTAATTCTACTTTTTTAAGGGGAACCTGATCTAAAAAAACATCTTCCTCACGTATATCCCAATCTTTTTTTACAACTACAGGAGGGGGCATTTTTGCGACTACAGGCTCTTTTAAAGTAAAAGGAATGACCACTGCCTGTACGTCTTGTTTTTTCTGTAAATCAGAAGGCAAAGAAGGAAGATTGAGAGGGTGAGCATCCGAAGGAAGAACAAATTCAGGATAATGATTAAGAGGATTCCACTTATTAAATTTGTCTCTTCTTAAAGGAGTTCTTCCATCAATCATCTTTTCTTGAATTAATTGCTCTATCTGCTCATAGCTCAGAGGGCCTAGATAATTTCCTTCATTTAAACACCAGTAAACTTTTTGTTCCATAAACTAAAAATACCCGTTTATATGTTAAATATAAACGGGTATTTTTTGAGAGAGACGTAAAAGGAGGGGGTGAAAAAATCCTCTTTCCACTTACCCAACACACACACAACTATTACTAGAGCAAGCTCTGTACCAAGGCCTTAAAACAATAAAAAACTATCTAACTTACTGTTATTATATAAAAAAACCACGCAACTGAGTATTTAGCTCTGTCACTTTTATGACGGATTTTTTAATGTTTTGTCAGTTTAATGACGTTTTTGAATTAAGGTTGGCCTGAAGGGAAAATTTGACTCTTAAAAAGAAGCAGAAAACCAACATCTGAAGATTTATTAGTGATTTTAGTGATTAAAAAATCTAAATCAACAGGTAAAGCATAAAACATATCAGCTTTTAAATTAACTCCAGCGTGTAAGGC
>JAGOVR010000036.1 GCA_018060635.1 Bacteriovoracaceae bacterium | reverse complement strand
GAAAAAAACCAGTAAGCTACTTTTTGAGATTTATATTTCATTTAGTAGACTCCTTCAATTGAGATAAAAATGCTGTCAGCTCAATGATTTCTTCTTCCGTTAAAGGCATTTGAGGCATTTTTGAATCAGCCTTAATACTTGCAGGATCGTATAACCATTTTTTTATATAATCAGCATCTCTCCGAGAACCGACTCCATCCAAAGCTGGCCCCACATCCCCCCCTTGCCCGTAAAGCGCATGACAAGTCATACACATTTGATTAAAAACTTTAGGGCGATTACTAACCTCCACAACTACTTTGCCTGTATTGGATGGGGAAGCGGAAGGCATGAGATCTGGTTTAGCAGGAAAGCCATTTAAATCTATTTCACCAATCCATTTAAAAAAGGCGATTAAATCATTTATTTCTTGATCATTAAAATTATACTTCACCATTTTTCTCTGGCCTGGATACATCTTCTCAGGATCACGTAACATTTGAGCAATAAATACACTCCCTCTTCGATCATAAACTTTTGTCAGTTCAGGAGCATAATAAGCCCCTTCTCCTAAAATAGTATGACAACCCATACAGTTATTGGAATCAAACAAATCTTTTCCTCGAGCTACTTCTGCCGTTAAATTCTGAGCATTGGTTTGTATAGGAACACGTTTCAGAGTATCGATAGTAAGTAATATAAAAGAACCAGCACAGAGTGCAGTCCCTATGATAAAAAACTTTTTTGCCTGAGATTTTGAAAGCACGACATCCCCCTTGTCTACTGCAAATGACTTTATATGCAGCTTAATATGTCATTTAAAAACCCTATCTAACATGATCTATATCAACCTTTGCATGATAGTTTTAGATTATAATTAAGATGTAAAAAATAATGGAGGATTTATGTTACGTAAAATTTTTATTCTAGGTTTATTTCTCAGCATGACACACGCTATGGCTCTTACACCTGAGGAGGCTAACACCCTCATTAAGAGAAGTGGATGTATTGCTTGCCATGATACAGAAAAAAGTAAAATTGGACCTTCTTATAAGGAAGTGGCTAATCGCTACCGAGATACTAGCAAAGTAAGCTATCTCAGTGGAAAAACCCCTGCAACTTTTTTAAAAGAAAAAGTACGTAGTGGCTCCATGAAAGACAAGCGCTGGTCAGATAAATATAAAGGAATGATGACTCCTAATCCTGTAAGTCGGATCTCCGATGCTGATTTAGAAGCAGTTATTAAATATATTCTTGAGTTGAAATAAAGTGTTTCACTGCCCTCTCTCTTCTTCCTATCACCCTCGCCCTCTTTGGTCTATGGGCTTTCGTCCTTTTTTTCTGTTAAGTGCTTTATGGGCCATAGTAATAATCACCCTTTGGAGTTTCTACCAATTTGGTTATTTTTTTCTTATTCCATCCGATATTAATCCTATTTTATGGCATACCCATGAAATGTTTTTTGGTTTTGCTATGGCAGCTGTTACGGGGTTTTTACTCACAGCAAGTGCCAATTGGAGTGGCAAAACTCCTGTGCAAGGAAGAGCTTTAAAAATTTTATGCTTACTATGGGGCTTAGGACGTTTGTCTTTTCTCTTTCCGCATAATATTTTTTTAAGCATTGTCGATCTCGCCTACATTCCTTTACTGGCGTATAACTTGATTCCTTATCTAGCAATCAAATCTCAAAAACGTAATTGGATTTTCTTTATTATTTTAGCAATATTAGAAGCTGCTAATCTATTCACTCATTTAGAACGATGGGGGAAAAGCACTTTAGGGATGTGGACACTCCAACTCACTCTTCTCTGTTTCATCCTCATGATTATAATTATAGCAGGAAGAATTATTCCTCTTTTCACTGGCAATAAATACCCTCAAATATCTGTTAAAAAATATATCTTTATTGAAAAAATAATTCCGCCTTTCTTTTTTCTTTTTATTTTACTAAAAATTATCCCTGCGTTCAATGTCCTTCTACCCCCTATTGCCTTCTTAAACCTTATTTTACATAGTATACGACTGATAGGATGGAAACCATGGAAAGTAATAAAAACTCCTATTCTTTTTATTCTGCCTCTTTCTTATTTTTGGATTGTTGTCGGTTTTCTATTTCAATCACTCATGAGTCTGGTAAATCTCCCACCTTCCTTAGTTAGTCACTGTTTTGCGATTGGAGGAATTGGAGGCATGATTTTTGCCATGATGACTCGAGTTTCTCTAGGTCATACGGGAAGAATCATTCAAGAAAACAAACTAATTTTGCTAGGTTATTTTCTGATGCAATTTGCAATCATTTTACGTATCTGCACTTTCTTTACCACTCAAAACTATCTTCCTGTTCTGATTGCATCAGCCACCACTTGGATAGTGGCTTTTCTCTTTTTTATCTGGATCTACACTCCCATTCTATGTACTAAACTAACGGCTAAAACTTAGTATTAAACTGAATATAACCCCACTGAGTCACACTATTTTGAAGAGAATTTTGATCATACAGATAAGCTTGCGGAATAACCATGGAATAACCTACTAAAAAATCAAATCCACCCACAGGATATTTAAATGTAAAATCAATTTCGTCTGCAATATGGTTAGAATTTCCTACCGTTCCTAACGCAGCTCCTGAAAAATTATAAGCTGGTGCCTTTTTATCATTACGGTAGAAACTTTGAAAATCAATATCGAAAAAACCTTTTTGAAGAAATTGCAATGACTCATGAATAGCGAAACCATCTATATTTCTACGTGCAAATTGATCAGCATAGCCTAACCATCTATGAGCTGTAGGATACAGTTGATCAAAATCTTCTGAAGAAGCAAAGTACTCTCCCGCCAAACGCATTTTTTTAGCAAAAAAACTTAAACCTAACTCGAAATCTAATTGATACTCCCCTTGCTGTCTCTTACCAGCAATAAACCTTCCCCATTGCGGTGAATATTCTAAACGATAATCTAAAATACCTATATATGATTTAGCGCGTACCCCTACGGTTAAAAGATCTTCATTAATACTAGTAATGCTTTTATCTAATACATAAAAATCTAAATTTTTTACTCCTTTCTCCATGGTCATAGCATGATAAATTCCATAAAAATAATCATCCCCAGGACCTGGGGATGATTGATTATTTTCTGCTAACTTAGAAAGAAAAGCGTCCGTAGTTCCTCCCCATCCTTTATGCGAAATTTTTAGCGCATCAAAACTTCTACCTGCTGGGTTCCAATCAATATTACCAATGAGCAAATGTTCTCCGTAAATCAATTCCTGTCGACCTAACTTAATGGCCCATATATCACTGGGTTTTAAGGTAATGAAAGCTTGATGAGCATCGATACGAGAATCATGCGTCCCTCCGCTAGTAGAAGTACTTGTTCCCGTGGTGGAAGTTTGACTACTGCCATCCTCCTTACGTCCCCAAATTTTTACATATTGAGGCTCAAAATAAATATCCCAAGGAAGAACTCCTGACATTTCTGTCCCCACACCTAAGCGAAACCGAGAAAAAGCATAGGAGGTTGCATCCCCTTTATGATGGTTGTAGTCTGTGTTCTCTTTAGCCTCCCCTCGCATACGCACTTGCCCTTTCCAAAAAACCTTTTCATTTTCTACTGCCGCTAATACTCCACTTATAAAAACTAAAATTAGAAAAAAAATTCTCACACAACATCCTTTTTAAAACATTTTTTTATTTTACTATACTGATGCTTTTAAATTGTGAATGTAGAATTCCTCTCCTACTATGAGCCAAAAAGGCTCACGACTTGATTTACATTAGTTTTTTATAAAAAAGAAACCGCAACTACCTGAAAATACGTATTCTTATTAAAAGCAACTATTTCTAAAAAGATCTAAGAGAAGTAGACTGCTTTACGCTAAAAAAAGAGATTTATAACAATGATGGTACCGAAAAAAAAAACCAAAAGCGTAGAATGTGAAACATGCAGTTCACAAGATCGAAGTATTTTTTGTGACCTGCACCAGCTGGAATTAAAAAAAATACAACAAGCTAAAACCACTAATCACTATAAAAAAGGACAAATCCTTTTTTCCCAAGGGAATCATTCCACTGGTATTTACTGTGTTAATCAAGGCACCATTAAACTCAGTAAAATTGGTAGCGATGGTAAAGAATCCATTATTCGATTGGTAGCTGAAGGGGATGTTTTGGGACATCGCTCTCTTTTTAGTTTAGAAAATTATGCTGCTTCTGCTACTGTATTAGAGGATTCAACTATTTGTTTTATTGATAAAAAATCTATTATGCAACTTTTAACTGAATATCCTTCAATCGCTTTTAATCTCATGAGTCGTCTCGGCCGCGAACTAGGAATAGCTGAAGAACGAATTGCTTCTATTACTCAAAAAAATATTCGTGAGCGTTTAGCAGAACTCCTGCTACTCTTAAAAGAATCCCATGGCATTTTTGAAAATGGAAAATGGAAAATTATGTTAACCCTCACTAGAGAGGAAATGGCTTCCATGATTGGAATGGCAACGGAAACTCTTATCCGTGTGCTTTCTGAATTTAAAGAAAATAAATGGGTCGAACAAGAAGGAAAAACACTCTATATAACAGATGTCATGAAACTAGCTGAAGTAGCACAAATACCTTATTGAGATTTACTTCTTTCTTATTTTTTCTAACCAATCCTTCCAATCCATATGATCAGCTTCTTTATACGCTAAAACTTCTCCCTCACTAGAAAGTAAATAAAGTGTTTTAGAATGAGTAAAATCACCAGCACCTAAATCTTTGTAATTAAAACCCACAGCGGCTGCCATCTCTCGTACTTGATTAGCATTAGAAGTAAAAAGATTCCAACGAGAATCTAAACTCATTTTTTTGGCATACTCTTTCAAACGAACAGGTGTATCTCTTTCTGGATCAATAGAAAATCCTACGTAACGTATTTTCTTTTTTTCTTGTTTTGTTAATAAATGATCAAAAGACTTCATTTGGGTCACCATCAAAGGACAAGACTTGGGACAGCTGGTAAAAATCATACTCATCACTGTCAAATGTCCTTTGAGATCTTCTAATTTTATTTTTTTATTATCTTGAGAAATCCATTCATGTTTGAGTTGATAAATAGATTTCGATCTACTACTGACTGTAGAAAAAACAGGTAATACAAAAAACATCATCAATAAAAAAAATTTCATGGAGTCTCCTTATTTTCTTTGCCTTCGTGGTTCATAGCACACCTAAAACCTAAACTTCCAATAGAGTAATTTCCTATTAGTCCACTACGGAAACCATAGCGCATAAATGTAACATAAGCCTTAGCATCCTCTACATTAAGACTTCCACCTCCACAAAAAAGGCCTTCTTGCTTGTTACCTTTTTCGCGAGAATCACCTGATATCATTACGGAATTAAAATCTTCCACCCACTCCCATATAAGACCATGCATATCATAAAGACCAAATTTATTAGGTGTATGCGATCCTATTTTTTCTAAGTGATTTATTCCTGTCTTGCTATACCATAGAAGAATCTGATTCATAATTTCTTGATTGGTAACATCAGCGGCATATTCCCATTCTTCTATGGTAGGAAGTCTTTGCCCCATCCATTCACAATATTTTCTGGCCACGAACCATGAAGTATTCACAACAGGAAATAAGCCAAATATTTTTTTTTCTGCATCTGTCAGTAAGTCAGCTTGCCAATGCTCTAAGTAACGATTGTCTACAAAAATACCCGAGACTTGAGATTTCTGATATTGTCCATTTTCTATAAGAAATTGATTAAAACCCTCATTAGAAACAGGAAATTTATCCAGATAAAAAGATTTTACAACTATTTCTTCCTCCTTGAGTCCTTTAAAAAAAGGCACTGATTTCCCTGCAGGGATGAGCACTCTTATTTCAACTAGATTAGCTAAAGAAACAAAAGGATTTAAAAAAATAAAAAAAGTTAAAAGATAAATTTTTAGCATTACTTATTTTTTTCTTAAAGTTGTTACCTCTGCCACAGTTACCTTATCTCCCTTATTTCCCCACATAGCTCTGACGTAAGTAAGAACATTGGCAATATCATCATCAGATAAGTCTAATTTGGGCATAACCCCTTCATAATCAATTCCATTTACCGTAATCTTTTTTTCTAACCCATACATAACGGTTTCAATCGATCGCTTCTTATCTGCCATTAGAAAATCTGATTTGGCGAGTGGAGGAAAAGCCCCTTTAACCCCTTGTCCATTTTCTTGATGACAAGCTAAGCAATTTTGTGTGTAAACATTTTTCCCTTCCGTCATCTGATCTAATTTTTTAACTGGTTCCACCACTGTCACTGGTTTTTCCTCCACGGGTTTACTAACGGCAGGTGCTTCTGGTGTATAAATTTCATCAGCTTGCTTACCTGTATAAATCATAGGGTTGGTTTCTCCATCCACTTTAAGTAATCCTAAAGTTCCTTTGTGAAAAGTTCTGAAAATGGCATGATCCACCAAAACATAAGTAGATGGAACATCAACTTTAAATTCTACGATAGCCGAACCACCTGGTGGAACCACAGTTGTTTGAACATTTTCTTGAGCATATTTCGTTCCACCCTCTGTATAAACCTTATCAAAAATTTCTCCTATGACATGGAAGTTAGAAGTAATATTAGGTCCGCCAACTCCAAAGAAAATGCGAATATTATCTCCCACTTTTGCTTTCAAAGTTCCTTCTCCTGTCAATGCACCTACACTTCCGTTGAAAACAATATATTCAGGTTGCTCTTTAATACCTTTTTCTAAATCAAAAGCTTGAAGTCCTTTTTCTCCATTTTTTCCTTGAGTATAAAAGTCTGATTGAACTATATAAAATTCTTTATCTACAGGAGGTAGTCCTTTTTCAGGTTCCACATAGATTAAACCATACATCCCATTGGCAATATGCATGGGGACTGGTGCTGTCGCACAATGGTAAATATAAAGTCCAGCATTAAGAGCGCGAAAAGAGAACTTAGAACTACGACCGGGAACAGTAAGAGTTGCTTCCGCCCCTCCACCTTGACCAGTTACTGCATGCAAATCTATGTTATGAGGCATTTTACTAGTGGGATGATTTTTCAAAGTAAATTCAACATAATCTCCTACGCGAACACGTATCATAGGGCCAGGAACAGTTCCTTCAAAGGTCCAGAAAGTATAATCCACACCATCTGCTAATTTCCCTGTCACCTCTTTCGTTTCAAGATTAATAATAACGCGTGCTGGTTTTTTTCTTTTGAGTGCGGGAGGAACATGCGGTGCTGTAGTAAGAATAGCTGTTTCTACTGGATAATTTTTAGGATCAGGCAAAGCCTCTATTTTAGCATACGCCAAAGACCCTTGGAATAAAACAAGTGAACTTAAAATTCTTAAAAAATTATCTCTCATTACCATATCCTCCAAAATAAAAATCACTATTCTCTTATAACATCTATCTAGTTCCAAAATACTGATTTAGATCATGTGAACATTCTAATTTTAAATATAAACATCTCTTCCTAACTGTTATACTTCTGACAATTGCAACTAAGGTTTACATGAATTTACCTTTGATTATTCAGGGTGGCATGGGTGTTGGCGTGTCGGATTGGCGTCTGGCTAAAACTGTTTCCACTCTGGGACAGTTAGGCGTTGTTTCTGGTACTGGAATCAATACCGTTCTCATTCGCCGCTTGCAAAATGGCGATGCTAAAGGTGATGTAAGACGAGCCATGAGTTCCTTCCCTGATCCGCAATTTGTACAAGGAGTTCTCAAGCTTTATTTTTTGGCCGAAGGTCGCCCCAAAGGAAAAAGTTATTTACGTAGTCCACTGCCATCTATTAATCCTCCTCTTTTTTTTCAACGTTTAAATGTTTTAGCTAGTTTTGTGGAAGTTTTTCTGGCCAAAGAAAATCATGAAGGGATTATCGGAATTAATTTTTTGGAAAAACTACAAACATCTAATCTTTCTGGAATTTATGGAGCCATGCTAGCCAGAGTTGATTATGTTCTGATGGGTGCGGGAATCCCCAGAGAGATTCCTGGAGTCTTAGACCTTTTCTCTGAGCAGAAAGAAGTTTCCGTTAAAGCGAATTTTATAAGTACAAAAGTGCAATCTAATATCCAAATTAATTTTGACCCCGCTCAAATTCTTCCTAATCATAAAAATATTTCTCTCAAAAGACCAAAATTTTTAGCTATTGTCTCTTCAGATACCTTGGCCACACACCTCGCTTCAAAATCTACAGGACATGTGGATGGATTTATTATTGAAGGATATTCAGCTGGAGGTCACAATGCTCCCCCTCGTGGTCCCTTACATCTAAGCACCATAGGTGAACCTATTTATGGTCTAAAAGATCAAGCTAATTTAGAAGCTATAAAAAAAATTGGACTGCCCTTTTGGATGGCGGGAACATTTGGCTCTCCTGAAAAAATAAAACAAGCTTTAAATTTAGGTGCAGTAGGAGTGCAAGTAGGAACTGCCTTTGCTTTTTGCAATGAATCGGGTCTCTCCAAAAAATTACGAGAAGATGTTATTAAAAAATGGTGCTTCACTGAAAATAGTGAACCCTTACCCGTGTTTACTGATCCTCAAGCCTCACCCACTGGATTTCCCTTCAAAGTAGTTCCTCTGGAAAAAACTTTATCCGAGCATGATCTCTACCTTACTCGCCGTCGCAAGTGTGATTTAGGTTATCTAAGACAAGCTGTCTTGCGTGAAGATGGTAGTATTGTCTATCGTTGTTCCGCAGAACCTGTAAATGATTTTGTAGCTAAAGGAGGGCAAGAAAAAGATACTTTAAATTGTAAATGTCTTTGTAATGCCTTGTTGTCTAATATTGGATTGGGACAAATTCAAGAAAATGAACAAGAAAACGGGTACGAAGAATTACCGCTGTTGACTGCGGGAGATGACATTATCCATCTAAAACAATTTCTCCCTAAAAATAAAAAAAGTTATAGTGCTCAAGATGTTATTAATTATCTTATAAATGATATAAAAACTGCCTAGTCACATTAGCTAAATCACGGCACTCTGTTTTTTTAGAGAATTTCTATACTGATCAAAAACTTGCACAATATTGCGTAAAAAAAGTTTCCCTAAATCCGTTGCTTCAATTCCTTGTACCGTCATCACAAGTAGACCATCCTTTTGCATTTCTTTAAGCTGAGCATACTGTTCCTGCGAAAGCTGGGAAAAATTTAGAGAAGCTTTGCTAAAACATAAAAACTCTTGAATGATAGCAGCCTGTGTTTTTTCATAATCTGTCAGTGTGTGACCTGCATAAAAAGGAAATTCTCCTTGAGAAATTTTTTCTCTATAAGAAGTTATTTCTTTTTTATTTTGGACAAAACCTACACTTGATTCTGATATAGAGGTAACTCCTAACCCTATGAGAAAACCATATTTATGATCGGTATATCCCATAAAATTTCTGGTCAATGTTTTATTCTTCCACGCTTGATAAAGTGACGAATGCTCCTTAGCAAAATGATCCAGTCCTATAGGATAATACCCCTTTTGTTGTAAAAAACTACGAGCTTGCTTTAAAAAATCTAATTTCTGATCTAACGACGGAATATCTGCTAATTTAAAAATTTTTTGATTTTTTAAAACTTCTGGTAAATAAGCAAAACTAAAACAAACAATACTCTCGGGAGAAAGCTCCACTGCTTTTTCTAAGGTATTCTGAAATCCTAAAAAAGTTTGTTTAGGTAAACCATAAATAAGATCAAAATTAATCTCTGCCTTTTGTATCTTACGAATCTGATGAGTAAGGGACTGCAATAACTCAAAACTTTGCAAACGATGGATTTCTTTTTGTACCACTTCATCAAAATCTTGAACACCTAAAGAGATCTGATTAAAAGAATACTTTTCAAAAATCTGTAAATGAGAAAATTCCACCGTACGAGGATCTATTTCTACAGAGCCTTTAAAATCTAATGTGAAATCTTCAGAAAAAAAGTGCAATAATTCTTGTAATTGGAGAGGAGTTAAGAAATTAGGAGTCCCTCCCCCTAAATGTAAAGACCTCATTTTTAATGAAGGAACCTGTGCTTTATAAAGCTGCCATTCTTGCATAACAAGCTTAATGTAATCCGCTGATTTGTTTTTATCCTTCGTAATAATGCGAGAGCAACCGCAATAAGCACAAAGTGATTCACAAAAGGGAATATGGATATATAAATCTACTGAGGAGTGTTGTGAAAAAATTTTAAGTGTTTCTATCCAATCCTTGAGCAAAGGTGCCTGCCCCCAATAAGGACGTGGGGGATAACTCGTGTAGCGAGGGGCCGTCTCTCCATATTTTTTTAAAATAGATTGTAATTTCATTTGAGTTTATTATGACTCTCCATACTGATCACAACCATGAGAAGCGTAAGTTCAAAACCTGATTTCCATCAGTAAAACTAAAAAAAAATCCCTCGTAATAGTAAAAGGCCCTAGGATCGTGGCGAAAGAAGTGTTGGAGTCAAAAATAAATGACCCTGCGTATGAATTCCATCATCGGTGGAAAAATTAAATACCCAAAAGCTCACCAATTAAATGATCTAGTAAAAGATATCCACGGTTAGTTAAACGATATTTATCATTACAAAACTCTAAACAGTTCCTCTCGCTTTGCATTAAAATCCACTTTTGTAACTTTTTACATTTTTCTTCTGAAAAAAAATCTGGGAACCAAATACCATCATTAGTTCGAAGAGCCAAATAAAGTTTTTCTGTCCATAATTCCTTTTCATTCAGTATTTCCTCTTCCAATGTTGCTTCATGAATTTTCCATTTATAACGCAAACCTTTTTCAGCACTTAATTTTAAAAAACCTGTGGCTGAAGGCCCCAAGGCTAACACAGAATTTGAATGCCAATACTCCAAGTTATGGCGTGACTCTTTCTGCGGTTTAGAAAAATTAGAAACCTCATAATGATTGTAGCCTTGTGACCTTAAGAAATCAGAAACTAATAAATATTCATCAGCAATATAATCTTCACTGGGAAGATCACTTTGGTGAGGATAACCCGCTTTAGTAGTTAAAATATAAACGCTAAGGTGATCTGGATCATATTTTAAAATATTTTTTAATTCTGTTATCACATCTCTTTTTATTTCACCTTGAGAAAAGGGAAGACCTAACATCAGATCAACGGAGAAATTTACATCCTGCTGGTGCAAAAAAGACATGGTTTCTACAGCTTTTTGCACGTCGTGATCTCGATCTAGAACTTTTAAAAAGTGATTGTTTAATGATTGCAGACCCATGGAAAATCGATTAATGCCAAATTCCTTCCACTTGTTAAAAGAAGAAAAATTCCAATCACCTGGATTAATTTCTAAAGTAAATTCACCTTGGTCTGCTAATGTAATTTTTTTTTCAGAAAAAAAAGATTGTAAAAAGTTAACTCCTTCTTCTCCCCATAAGGAAGGTGTCCCTCCTCCAAAATACAGGGTTTTTAAAGGTGCGAGTGTTATGCTATTTTCTTGTAACAACTTCTGCAAAATTTCCCATGAATCATAAATGTGTTTATAAAACCCTTGCTGACTAATAGCTCCGTCTTGAGGTTTTGTTTTGAAAAAATCACAATAATTACAAAGATGCCTACAAAAAGGATAATGAAAATAGAGTGAAGAAACTTGTGTCTGCATGAGAAGAAACCTTGAGAGTTTGCCTGAGAGTGAGTAAGATAAGACTTTCTTTTTAAAAGGGCCAATACAAAATGAAAATTGAACAAAAACAACTTAAGAATAAATTAAATACTGTATTTATAAACTCTCCTGGTAGCAGTATGGCAACAGTGCAAATCTGGTTCCGTGCAGGCTCTGCCTTGGAAGAAAAATCAAATTTAGGAATTGCTCACTTTTTAGAACATATGTTTTTTAAAGGAACAAAAAGGCGCCCTGGAGCTAAAATTGCCTTTGAAGTAGAATCCTTTGGAGGGGAAATTAATGCTTTCACCTCTTTTGATTATACCTGCTACTACATCAATACTCCTAGCTCGCAAATTTTAAAAACCACTGACATCCTGATGGATATGGTTTGCGCCCCTGTTTTTAAAGAAAATGATCTTGTCCCTGAACGAGGAGTGGTTTTTGAAGAATATCGACGAAGCTTAGATAACCCACACCAATTTGCTTTTAAAGAAATACAGACAACTTCTTTTACGGGAGGCTATGCTCATCCTATTTTAGGAACAGAGAAAACTATCAAAAACTTTTCTCGCAAACAACTCACAGATTTTCGTAATAATTTTTATAATTTATCTCAAGCTTTTTTAGTGGTAGCAGGAGATTTAAAAGAAAAAGATAAAATAGAAAAACAAATTGAAAAATATAATCTCCCCAAAGGGCCTAGAGCTAAAACTGCTCTTTTTAAACTAAAAGATAAAGCCACTCTTAATATCCATCAAAAAGATGTAAAGCAAGCAACACTCACTCTTACTTTTTCAGCACCTTCTTACACTTCTGCGCAAGCTCCCGCTGAAGATCTTGCCTTAAGTGTCTTGGGCTACGGAGAAACTTCTTTATTGCACCAAAAGCTCGTTTTAGAAAAAACATTGGCCACTGCCGCTACCAGTAGTAGTATGTTTTTTACGCAAGGAGGTGTGCATCTCATACGTATCGTATGTCCTGAAAATAATTTAAAAAATATTTACCAAGAACTTATTCATGTTTTAAAGGAAAAAGATAATGAAGGTTTTAGTGACCAAGAAGTTCAGAAAATAAAAAATCAATATATTGCCAGTAAAGTCTATGAAAAAGAATCTTTAGA
>JAGOVR010000147.1 GCA_018060635.1 Bacteriovoracaceae bacterium | reverse complement strand
TAGATCCGTTCTGATTTCCGTTATTCTTCGGATCGTTAGATCCGTTCTGATTTCCGTTATTCTTCGGATCGTTAGATCCGTTCTGATTTCCGTTATTCTTCGGATCGTTAGATCCGTTCTGATTTCCACCTACCTCAGGATCTAAGTTATTCTCTCTATTCCCAGTCTCATTCTTCGAGGCATCTTTTTCTTCCTGAATAGAATTGAGACTGAATGTAATTTCTTTACTCGTCTCTCCCACTTGCCCTATGACAGTGTATGTTCCCACTTGAGTAGGATTAATCCCCATCTCTTGCAAAGATATCTCTTCCTTACCTTGAGTGGATACATCAAGAGGAACTCTTTTTTCATTAATTTTTTGAAACCATTTAATTTCTTTCAAACGCAGAGAATCCAGATCAACAACCTTAATCCCTTTTATATTTTGTTGAGCATCTTTAACCAATGCAAGATTAAAAGAATTGTCATTTGTCCCTGTTGTTCCTACAAGATTAGGATCAACTGCAGGTAAGATTTCAATATTTCCTTGAGAATCAATTTTAACTTTTATCGAATTAACAAAATCACCATTCTTGACAGTGAAGATATATTCTCTAGGCTTTGTCATATCAAGGCCTATTTTTTTAAAATCTATTTCATTTTGCCCGTCTGTTCCTTGCAAAGGCACTCCATCTAAACTCCATCTCATGGAAATAGCATCGGCTAAGCTTATATTTTTTGCCTTAATACCTGTAGGATTTTTTATTCCTCCCACTAATTCTAAATCTGGGAAAATCCCATTAGCAGTATTTCCTTTGGAATTAGGATCAATAATGCCGTCCTCTAAACTTGATATTTGTCCTTCCTTATAAAGGCTAAAAACTGTTTGTAGGTTTTTTGCAGTAACGGTAATACTTTTTTTACTTTCCTCTTTATCATTAAAAGGAAATTGACTGCGATGAATGGCGGCACCTTGAATATCCTTATGCCCCTTGCTACTCCATATGACATCACTAGCTTTAAACCCCAACGCCTTAAGATTTAAGATAAAATAATTTCCAGCAAAATGAGCAATAATTAAAAAATTCTTATTCTGAGCATCAGGCAGAGCAAAAGGGTTATATCCCATAGCTCCCACAGGTAAAGCGTTTTCATTATACCCATCTAGCTTTAAACTCTCTTCTGAAGAATTTTCATCCGTAGTAGATGCCGATAAGGCATCAGAACCTGAGCTTACTTGATCTGGATCTCTTACTCCTCCACAGGAAATTAATCCTAAAGAAAGAAGCAAGAACAAAATTAAAGATGAAAGCTTTTTGCTTTTCATAAAAATTAAACCTTTACACATGATTTAAAACCAAAGGAAACGTTTTGGATTATGCAACGAGCATGCCACTTTTGTAAGTTATTTTCATAAAAATTGTAAAAAATATATAGGTGGGTATTATCAGTATGTTAGAAGCTAAAATAGGGAAACTAACTCTTCTTTTTCATAAATTTATCGATCAGTTTTTACACAACTGTCAATTTTTTTGACGCTTAAAGTTTATTTTTTCATTATTATTTTCTTGGCTTGCTTTTTTAGGACGCTATGGGTTATATTCCTGCGCAAGTCTCATAAAAAAGTGAAATCTGGTGCAAATCCAATACTGTCCCGCAACGGTGAAAGTCCGACCCTTTTTTGTTAAGATTATTTTTTATCCCGAGGAGGAATCTTGATCGCTATTTTTAACATTCTACTTTGTACAGTTTTTAGACTTTTACCTCACGCTCCGAACTTCACGCCTGTAGGGGCCAGTGCTGTTTTTGTGGGTCGTCAACTACCTTTCCCTCTGGCCGTTCTTTCTCTGGTAGCAACTATGCTCCTGAGTGATTTTTTCCTTTCACAAATGTTTGGTTATCCCCTCTTTACTACGATGAGTTTCTTTGTTTATGGTGCTTTTATTTTTCAATGTTTCTTAGGAAAAATATGGAGAGAAACTAAAGGCGGAAGTTTTTTAGCGGCTGGCATAGGAGCTGTGGCGTTTTTTCTTATCACTAATTGTGCCGTTTGGTTTTACTCTGGAATGTATGAAAAAACTTTTGCAGGACTAATGCTTTGTTATACAGCGGCACTGCCTTTTTTTCGTAATGCTTTTTATGCAGATATGCTTTGGACTAGTATTTTCATTTTGATGTATCGTTATTTACCTCAGCTTCCGCTTCTTAAAAAATTATCGCTGAAAGATCCTTATTATAATCCACAAAGGTTTCCCGTTTTATGAACCAAATTCCTACTATCATTATTCGAGAACCTAGACTTTTTTCTTGGGAAAAACTCCTTTGGGTACTCCCTTTTTTAACATTAGGACTTTTGATTACTTTTTGGCCAAAATCACAAAATTTAATAAAAGATGAAGTGTCTTTAAGTGACTCAGCTTTTATCCGTACTCCTAAGTCTTTAGCTCAGAAAAATTCATCTTTTTCAGATTATTTGGCTTGGGAAAATCCTGATAAAAATCTTGAAAATGAAAATGATGAAGATTATATTCCTTTGCGCCTTCCAACCCATCAAGCAGAATCAATAGCTCAATCTCTGGAAAAAAGTCCCTCTTCACTTTTAGATGAAAGCGAAGAAGAAAGCGACGAAACATTAGCTTCATCTTCCAAATTATCTTCTGATGCTCTAGATTCATCTAAGAAAAAATATGAATATGATGGAAGTTATGGCTATGACGACTCTTTTTTTACTTCGTACCCTTACTATGACGATAGTTTTGCCAGTTCTTTTTATGGAAACCGCGAACGTGAAAATAATGCTCCTCAAATAGAATCTACCGCCACTGAAAAAAGTGTGACAGAAGAAAATAAACGAGGGCCTTCAGGTCTTATGGGAAGTTTTTCTGGGCCACTTAGTAAAGGAAAAAAAGTTGCGCCTTCTGCCGCTTCTGGAACATCTGGCCCTCAAGATAATAACTCAGGAGCTGTTTCCACACAGGATAAAAATGCAAGCACTCAAAGCACAAAGGACTCTTCTAAAAGTGATGCTGTGATAACCGCTGATGATGAAGGATCTAAAGAAGAAAATGATGAAACAGGAACAAGTATTCCTCCTAATCAAAATGCGGCTGGTTTTGATTTAGACAACCTCGCCATCATTCACACAACTCCTGAATCAGGAATCTATGATTACGAGGTGGTAGATTTCCAACCTGGAACTGATGAATCTGGAAAACAACTTCCGAAGAATCGAAATAAAAAAGAACTTACTCGCATCATTAGTAACGGTCCTGAATGGGATACTCAGGCTAATCTTGCTATGAAAGATGCTTTCAAAGTTAAAGAAGCTCAGGCTTTAGCTGCAAAACAAATGGTTTCTCTGGGGCATAATGGGAAAATTACTATTAAACTTTTACCTAAAAATGGCC
>JAGOVR010000035.1 GCA_018060635.1 Bacteriovoracaceae bacterium | reverse complement strand
ATATTTAATTTCCACTCTTGAAGCCAACTAGCAATTTTATGCATAAGGGGTGTTTTTCCTGTACCTCCAAAGCTTAAGTTCCAAATAGAAATAACAGGAATAGGAGCAAGATAGGAATGACATAAAAGTCCTGTATAACAAAATCTACGCAGTCTATGAATACCTACCCAAATTCTAGAAAGAGGGTAAAGAAATAGTAATTTTATAATCTTTCTAAACATGAGAAGGCTCACTTAAAACTTGGGCAAAATAATTGGGAAAATCAAATTCCTCTCCCTGCAGAAGTATTGGAATCTGTTTTAGGACATTTTTAATTCTATAATACTCTTGAGGATCTTCCGACCACTTTTTAAAATATTTAAGAATATTTTCGACAGTCACTTGTTCTTGTAGAAGTTCAGGGAAAATATTTTTTTGTAAGACAATATTAGCGAGAGAAATAGGGCCTCTATACGTAATAAACTGTTGGTAGATAAATTCTTCTAAAAGTGATCCTCGGTAACAAACGACTGTTGGAACTTGAAATAAAGCTGTGGCCAAGGTCACTGTTCCACTTGCGGCAAGAGCAAAATGAGCACCTGCTAAGGCTTGTGCTAAATCAACATCTTGATAGATCTGATCAAAACTAGATTGATATTGTGTATAAATTTCTTCAGCAACGGATGTGGCTTGCACTAAAACAATAAAAATATCGGGATCTTGTTGTTTCCATTTCTGTAAAGCCTTCACAAATAAAGGAAGTAACTCTCTAACTTCTCTGTTGCGACTCCCTGGCAGGAGTACAATCTTTTTTCTTTTTTCCGTACTTTCGGTAGATGATTTCTGCGCTAAAAAGAAAGGGGCATATTTAGCATAGAGTGGATGAGTAACACTTTTAACTTTATGCACTCCTCTTGTGCTAAACCACTCTTTTTCAAAAGGTAAAATAGTAAACAAAGTATGAACGGAATTATTTAAAGCTTTTGTTCGATATTCTTTCCATGCCCAAGCTTGAGGAGCAACATAATAAAAAACTTTTACGCCTCGACGTTTAAGTTTTTTGGCTAATTTTAAATTAAAATCTTGAAAATCCACTAAAATAGCCATTTTACAATTACGCTTTCTTACCTCTCTCAAAAGAGTATAAAAAGCTTTTATATAAAAAGGAATTTTTTTTAACACGTCATTAATTCCCCAAGAGGAAAAATCCCGTAAATGATATAAAACATCGACGCCTAACTTGTGAAAATCATCACCACCAACCCCAAAAAACTCAACCTGTGGGCACTTCTTTATAATTTGTGGAAGAAAACTCAAGGCGTGTTCCTCTCCTGATTTTTCTCCTGCAATAATTAAACAACTTTCTTTATTCATGAATGTCCACTTTTTGATGAGAGGACAAGCTAGCTAAAACAGCGTCCACTAATTTCACAGCACGGACTCCATCTTCAAAAGTCACTAGAGGTTTTTGCTTATGATGAATGGAATGATAAAATGATTGTTGCTCCAATAATAGATGATCTCTTTTAGGATATGTTTGTGTCACAACTTGCTCAGCATGAGCTTGCAAATAGGAATAACTTAGATTCATTAAATCAACTTTTAAAGAACCTAAACGACTAGTCGTTTCTAGCTCTCTTACTTCCTCAGTTTGATTACGCCCTACTTTTAAAATGACACATCTCCCTGATTTAAACTGCAAGGTCGCACAAACATAATCATAAAAATTCGTTCTTATTTTATATCCAAACGCTAAAACACTTTGAGGCATTTCACCCGTCAAATAAAGAACAAGATCTAAATCATGAATCATGAGATCTTGCACTACATCCACGTCTAAAGCACGACCTTTAAAAGGAGCTTCTCTGGTCAGAATAAGAGTGGATGACTTTTCTTGCAAAAAGGAATGCAAGTTTGGCTTTGTTAATAATATATCCCAAACAGCATGAAAACGTTCGCTATGCCCTACTTGTAATAAAGCCGATGTCGATTCTACTATTTTTTTAAGTTTTAGAGCTTGTTCATAATTAGAACAAAGAGGCTTCTCACAAAAAATATGTTTATCTTTACTTAACAGCGTTTGCACTAAATCAAAATGAGTCGAAGTAGGTGTTACAATTAAAAAAACATCTGCACCTTCTACAACTTCTTGCCATGAAGTAACACATAAAACATCAGGGTATTTTTCTTGAGCTTTTTTTAAATTTTCTGTGAAGGGATCAATAATGGCATACAAATGGGCCCCTGCCTGCTCAACTTTCTCGCAGTGCCATTTCCCTAAAAAACCATACCCCATGACTGCAACGTTTAATTTTTTATATTCTTGAGACATGGATTCCTTTTTTCTTAAACAAAAGGGGCAATCCCAATTTCACTTTTATTAATAAAATCTATCATTTCTTTAACAACAGGATTGTCTAAATATTCTTGAATTGATTCGTGGTGAGAAATAAAAGCTCTAGGAGAAAGAGTCGAAGCTTCCATCTGACGATAAAATTCTACAATCTCTGAAATATCCGCCTTAGTATAGCCTTGACGCCTCAGACCTATAATATTAATTCCTTTCAGGCGAATTCTATTCCCATAAGCTGTACAAAAAGGAGGAATATCTCGATCAATTCCAGAGCCTCCACCAATATAAGCACCTTTACCTAATGTGACCCATTGGCTAATTCCAGTATTACCTCCAATAGTCACACGACTTCCAATATGAACGTGCCCTGCACAGTTAACAGAGTTGACCAGAACAACTTTATCTTCTAACACCACATCATGACCTAAATGCACATAAGCCATGAGCAAACAGTGATTACCAATTTTAGTAAGTCCTACTTGTTTAAGCGTTCCGCGGTGGACTGAAACATATTCTCTAAAAATATTATGATCTCCTATCTCTACACGAGTAGCTTCTGCTTTATAACTTAAATCTTGAGGAGCCGCACCAATAGAACAAAAGGAATAGAACTCATTATTTTTTCCAATCTTAACATGGCCACTTAAAACGACATGACTTTGCAAAACTGTATCTTCACCTAATTCCACATCTGGGCCAACAATACAAAAAGGACCAATCTTCACTCCTGCTTGTAACTTGGCTTTAGGATCTACAATAGAGGAAGGATGTATTTCAATTTCTTTTTTCATTTTTTCTCCTTAAGCTTTATAACCAGCCATCAAAGAACATTCTGAAATCATCTGTTCTTCACATAAAAGTTTTGTGTCAAAAGTCATCATAGTTCCTCGTACTTTAGTCAAATGGCTTTGAATTTTTAATTGCATATTAGGAACAACTGGTTTTCTAAACTTAGCCTTTTCTATGCCCAAAAGAGCAACTTCAAATTTTGTAATATTTTTTTGACGTAAATATTCATGCATAAAAAAACAAGACGCTTGGGCCATCATTTCTAACTGCACAACTCCTGGTAAGATAGGTCTTCCTGGAAAATGCCCTCTCAAAATATCCATGTCAGGACGGACAAAAAAGCTTGCGAAAAGAGTTCCTCCTGTTAAGTTATCTAACTTATCCTGAGAAACCGTCTCCCATGTTCTCTCATCCTCAAAGGTCACATTATCCACACTATCAATAAATAAAAAAGGATCTCTATGAGGTAAAAAAGCTAAAACATCTTCTTTGGAAAGTTTCATAAACTATCTCCTCTTTTTTTGTCTTCTTTTTTATTTTGAGACGATTGTATTCGTACATAAGCTAATCCTCTTAACCATTCTTTAAGAGGACGAGCAGGATATCCTGAGACAATTGATCCTTCTGGTAAATCACTATTGACTAAAGCCCCACCGCCAATCTGCGAGCCTTTTCCTACTTTCATGGAATGTCCCATGCCTGATTTTCCGCCAAAAACACAAAAATCCTCGATGATAGAACTACCACCAATAGCTGTATGCCCACAAATAACCACGTGCTTACCAATCTTACAATTATGACCAATTTGCACATGATTATCTAGTTTTGTTCCTTGGCCAATCGTAGTGGGACTAAAAGTCCCTGCATCTACTGCTGAGCAAGCCCCAATTTCAATATGATCTTCTAAGATCACTCCCGCATAATGCCAAATTTTATGATGTTCCCCTTTTGCAAAATGGTAACCAAAACCATCTGCGCCTAAAACTGTCCCTGCATGAATACGACAATTTTTTCCCACTTGAACAAAAGGATAGATAACAACATGGGGGAAAATAATCGAATTTTCATCTATAGAAGAATGGGCCATTACCACAGCACCCGTTAGGATCTTAACATGAGCCTGTATAACGACTGAATCACCAATGAAAACATCCTGCGCAATTTGCGCAGTCGGATGGATTTTAGCTGTTTTATTTTGACGACCATCCACGGTACTATCAAACTGCATTTTTTTATCATGAAAAAATTTAGAAAATTTTATTAAACAAAACTCGATACTTTCAGTGCTATAAACACTGCTCTCTCTATCTTTTAAAAAAGATGTGATCCTTTCTTGCTCTTTTAGCCATAAAGAGCTGGAAACAATAAGGATGAGAGACGTTTCTTTTGAATTTATTTTGCTAGAGAGAAAATCATTTAAAATTTTAGTATTTTTAATAAAAACTAAATGGTCTTTGAGCGGTTTCTCTGGACTTGAAATTCCCCTGATTTCCCCTTGAAAATGTTGTCCAAAAACCAGATGGCAATCAAAGAAAGAAAAGTCGGTTATCTTCATAAATCATCAATTATTTAGCTGGATACTTCTTGTCATATTCTTTAATAACTAAATCTGTAATGTCGTTTACATTTTTAGCAAAAAGGATAGGCGTGGAAGAATCAAAAGTGACATCCACATTTGATGTTTTAGATGTTGAATCCACAATACTGCGAATTTTTTCTAAAATAGGTTTTTTAAGAGTCATTTCCTGATCTTTAATTGTATTATCATATTCCGTAACTTTCTTTTGATAAGCTAAAATCATGTCACGAATTTCTGTCTCTTTTTTTAAACGAACATCTTCTTTTAAAACAGTAGCCTGTTTCATAAAAGCTTCCTGAGCTTTTTTAATTTTTTCTTCTTCTGCTCCTAGAATTTTCTTTTTTTCATTAAAAGAGCGCTCTAAGGATTTCTGAATATTTTGCCCTTCTTTAATGGTAACTAAAACTTTTTGCATATTAATCATGCCAATCACCGTCTCTGCCTGAGCAAAAAGAGGAAGTAGCAAAAGTGCCATTAAAACGTATTTCATAAAAACTCCTTTCTTCTAAAATTAGAACAATTGTCCCATATCAAAGTTGAATTGACTACCTGCCTCACGATCTTTCTTCGCCAGAGGATAACCAAATTCAAAACGTAAAATTCCCACAGGAGAAAACCAACGGAAACCAAAACCATAATCATAGCGCAAGGAGTAATCTCCTCCTTTGATTAATCCTCTCTCATAGACATTTCCTGCATCAAAAAATAAAACCCACTTGATTCCAGCTTCTTTCACTAAAGGATGCTCTAACTCTAATGTTCCTAAAATAGAAGCAAGTCCCCCTTTATTAAACGTCCTAAGATTTCCGTTAACGTCAGGAGCTTGAATAAGAGGTCCAATATCTTCAAAACTATAACCACGCATATTACGAGGTCCTCCCATAGTATATTTTTGAGTTCTGGGAACAGCTCGCTCAGATGATTCAAAGAGCTGTTGAGCTAACAAACGACTACGCAAAACAAAATCACCGTAAGGACTATAATAATAACGCCCTTCTAATTCGGCCCTAGTCCAACGCTGATCTCCTCCTAGCCCCGTGTACTCAAAAGATACATCACCATAGAAACCTTTACTCGGTTCAAAAATATTATTTCTTTTATCTAAAATAAGAGAGGTCGTAAGTGAAGAAGCCACACCGTTTTCCAAAGAAGGATTAATGGTGGGATCAAAAATATTTCGTAGATTAGTATCTTCATATTTATAGGTAGCAAAAATCCTCGTATTTTCGAAAATAGGATGCCCTGTTCGTACATCAAATCCATTGCGCTGATAAGAAAGAGACCGACTAAAATTATTTTGTGTTTTAAAAATATCTCCGCCTAAACTCCACTTTGAATCTAAAAAATAAGGCTCTGTAAAACCTAAATTATAGGTCTGATTAAATTTAGAAAGCTGAGCACTCAGTGTAAGATTTTGTCCTTTGCCTTGAAAATTATTTTGAGAAATTGAGGCTTGCACAAAAGCTTTGGTCACAGAAGAATAACCTAATCCAAAATTAAGCTGTCCTGTATTACGCTCCTGCACTAAAACTTCGATATCAACAACACCTTCTTTATCTTTAGGAGAAATTTTATTAAAAACTACACTCTCTTTTTCAAAGAAACCTAAACGATTTACTCGCTCTTTGGATTTTCTAAGTTCTGTTCCAGAAAACTGCATCCCTTCATGGATCTTAAGCTCTCGACGAATAACCTTATCACGAGTTCTGTTGTTACCTTTGATTGTAATGGTTCCAAACTGTGCGAGCGTTCCTTTCTCAAAAGTTAAGATGAGATTTACTTTTTTTTCAGCCCCTTCCACTATATCTAAATTATGAATAACGTTTACAAAAGCATAACCTTTATCTTGATAAGCTTCTGTCAACGCCTGAATATCCTGACGAATAAATTCTTCTGAGTAGACTTTCTCTTTTTTAGAAGTCATTTTTTCTATAAGTTCTTCATTGGTATAAAGAAGGTCTCCATTAAAAATGATATCTTCAATAAAATACTGATCTCCTTCATTAATTTTAACGGTTAGAAAAACCCATTTTTTATCTTCAGAAATAGTCACCATAGGCACTTCTAAATTCATTTGTAAGTAGCCTTTGGTGCGATAAAAATATTTAATGCGCTCAATATCTTCCTGAAAATCAACTTCCCTATAATTTCCTGCTTGATTCATAAAAGAAAGAAGAGAGTTTTCTCTAGTTTTCATGACAGCCTTAAGCTCTAAATCAGAAATACCTTTATTTCCTAAAAATAAAATACTCTTAACTTTAATTTTAGTATTCTCTTCTACTTGAAAGACGACTTTAACTTTCTCCGCACCGTCTGGTTGGAGAACATAGTTTACATTGGCCAGAAAATACCCTTTCTCTTCGTAAGCTTTCTTTAATTTTTGTAAATCATTTTTTAAGCCATCTTCATCTAAAATATTATGTTGTTTAGTTTTGATATGTTCTTTTAAATCACTATCTGAGATTCCACTATTACCATCAATTAAGATATCTGAAACAATGGGTCGCTCTATCACTTCAAAAACTAAATGATTTTTCCCTTCTACTAATTGATGATGAGCTTCGACCGCATCAAAATATTTTAAATTATAAATTCTTTTAATATCTGAGCGCAGATTGTAGTTGGTAACATCCATGCCCTCTTTAATTTGAATTCGCTCTAAGATGGCCTCTTTTTCAACTTTTCGTAAACCTTTTATCTCTATCACTTCTACTTTAAAATAAATTTTTTCCTCGCCTAAATCTCCATTACCTTCAATAGCCGAGACTTGTAATGCAAAGAAAAAAAAACTAAAAAAAATAAAAAGGAAGCTAATGCCCCTACATTTCATGAGAGCTCCAAAAGTGCCTACGAGAACGACTGATTTTTATTCCAAGGGATGCTACCAACTTTATAGCAAACTTACTAGAGACTAGTGCGCCGCGTCTTCTAACTCTTTATAAGACCATCTTGAATTAAAATACGACGAGGAAACTGCTCTGCAATGGAATTATCATGTGTCACGATTAAAAGAGTTGTGCCTTTTTCTTTACTCATCTCGCGAATAAGTGCAATAACTTTCTGAGAAGTCTTAGAATCCAAATTTCCCGTCGGTTCATCACAAAGTAAAATGGGGGGATTTAATGATAATGCTCTTACGATATTTATACGCTGTTGCTCTCCTCCTGAAATTTCATAAGGAAACTTCTTAAGACAAGCTGTCACTTCTAACCGCTCTGCCAGAGAAAAAATACGTTTTTGAATTGAATCAATTGCAACTCCCGCAATACGAGCAGGAAGATAAATATTGTCTAAACAGTTCATGGAAGGAAGTAAGTAATGAAATTGAAAAATAAATCCTAAGAATCTATTACGATAATAGGCCAAATCCTCATCCTTCATTTGAGAAATATTTTTATTAGAGACAAAAATTGATCCCGAGGTTGGATGGTCTAGTCCTCCTAAAAGATATAAAAGAGTCGACTTTCCTGAACCTGAAGCTCCTTGTAAGACAAGAGCCTCTCCCGCGCTCATATTAAGACTAATCCCTCTCAGAACTTGAGTGGGACCAAAGTTTTTAACAATATTTTCAACTCTTATTTGCATATATAGTCCTAAGGTATTATGTGACCTTACTTAAGAAAATTCTTTACGTAAATTAGCTAAAATACTTCCACGCCTAAAATAGCGTTTTAAAAAAAACATAAGCCCCACCACCCAAATCAAAGAGAGACCAAAAACCAACCCATAATCACTTCCATGTAAATGGAGCGATAAATGATCTAAAACATAAATACTACTCGGTAATTTTAAAAAGGAAAAATAACCTAAGGACCAATTAAAAAAAATACAAAAAAGAATAGAACCTAAACAAGATAAGATCCAAATAAAGAAAAGAAAGAGGCTCCAAAAATACAGTAATCTTTTTTGAGAGAGGCCTAGTGTCCTAAGCATAAAAATTTCTTGTGCTTTTTTTTCTTTTAAAAAAGTAACAAACGCCGCCATGTTAAAGATAGAGATAAGGACAATAATCTGTAGAATAATTAAAATAGTTGTTTTTTCTATTTCAACAGCTTGAATTAAACTAGAAAAGTCACTCCAATAAGGCCTTAATTCATAGTCCTCGGAAATTTTTTCTTTTAACGCTACAATCTGTTCTTTGATTCTTTGTTGCTTTTCTTTTCTAGTTTCTTGTCTAGTTTTTGGGAGATGAGAAGAAAGCTTCATAAACATAACATTGGATTGCCCTTTGGCATGAATCAAATCTCGAAGTTTTTCCAGATGCATATAAACGAGACGAGCATCTTGCTCATGAATTCCATGATACAAACTTCCACGATAAATTCCCTGATATAAGAAAGGTAAACCTTCAATCGTTTTATTGCCTTTAGAAAACGCAATAACAACTGGGTCATTTGGTTTTAATTTTAATTCTCGGGCAAGCTCTGCCCCTAAGAAGAGATCTTGCTCTTTAATAATTTTAGGAAAAGAAATGTTAATTACTTGAGAAAAAGATGTTGGGTCAACACCTCTGATAAGAACTCCTTTTGAGCTCTTTTCATTCATTAAAAACCCTTCTGTTTGCAAAAAATCTGTCGCCATTCCTATGTCGGACTCATTTAAAGTATTATAAATTTTTTTTAACTCTTCTGATTGTATAAATCGCAAAGAAGAAGAAAGCTTAATATCTCCTACCGAAGAATTTAAATGAGAAATAAGTAATTCCTCAAACCCATCCATAATACCAACAGTGGATAGGGTTACCGCAATGGAGAAAGAAAAACTTAAAATAACAGCAATACAAAGACGGATAGAAGATTTTCCATAAAGAAATGTTTTTAGCCAATGCTTAAAGGACATACTTCATCCTTAGAATCATTTCTGTTCTTCCTCAAAGAAGACTTCTTTTTTAAGCAAAGGAAAACAAATGACATCTCGAATCGTTTCACTAGAAGTGAGCAACATACAAAATCGATCAATTCCAATTGCCGCTCCTGCTGTAGGTGGCATCCCATATTCTAAAGCTCGAACATAATCATAATCAACATCGCAAGCTTCAAGATCTCCTTGTTCTTTTTTAAGGGCCTGATCAGCAAAACGCTCTAATTGTTCAATGGGATCATTAAGCTCTGAAAAAGCATTGGAAATTTCCCAGCCATTTATAAATAATTCAAAACGATCGACAAATTGAGGATTATCATCATTGCGGCGAGCTAAAGGTGAAATTTCGACTGGATACTCTGAAATAAAAGTAGGTTGAATAAGCTTGGCCTCAACTAATTCTTCAAAGGCAATATTAATAAGAGAGCCTAGAGATTGTGTCTTCCCAATTTTAAGCTCATCAACTCCTCGCTTAGCCAAGGCTTTTGAGAGGGACTCAACTGTTTGCAAATCACTCAAAACTAAATCACCTATTTGAACTAGTGAATCTCTCATAGTTATTTTCTTAAAAGGACGCTTAAAAGATATTTCCTTTTCCCCGTAATAAATAATTTCTTTATTCAAAACTTTTTGTACCGTATGGCAAATAATCTCTTCCGTAAAATGCATCTGATCAGCACAAGTAGCATAAGCCTCATAATATTCTACTGAAGTAAATTCAGGGTTATGCTTAACTGATAAACCTTCATTGCGGAAACAACGATTCATCTCAAAAACTTTAGTATATCCTCCGACAATAAGTCGTTTTAGATGAAGCTCTGGTGCAATCCTTAAAAAAAGCTCCATATCTAATGCGTTATGATGGGTATGAAAAGGTCTGGCCGTAGCACCTCCTGCAATAGAGTGTAGCATAGGAGTTTCTACCTCTAGATAACCACTTTTATAAAAACATTCTCGAATATAATGCACAATTTCTGAACGAATCTGTAATTTTTTTCTTGTTTCAGAATTCATAATCATATCCAAGTAGCGCTGACGATAACAAATTTCTGGATCAGTTAAACCATGATATTTTTCAGGTAAAGGCCTTAGTGCTTTAGTTAAAATCTTAAACTGTGTGGCTTTGAGACTTAACTCTCCCTTTTGAGTCTTAAACACTTGGCCTTGTACAAAAATAATATCGGCATGATCCACCATTTCATATTCTTTAAAATCTTCTGCAGGTAGGATGTCTTGACGAATATATATTTGAAAATTATCCGATCCATCATCCAATTTCACAAAAGCCGCTTTCCCAAAAGCTCTAACGATCATAACTCTACCTGCCAGACTATAATTTTTAGTCTCGCCAATATTTTCTTGCGATTCATATTCTTTAATCAGTTCCTTAGCAGTGACATCAGGACGATATCCATTGCGATAGGGATTTCTCTCTGTCTTAATTTTTTTTACTTTTTCTAGGCGAATTTGCATTTGGTCATTGTATAAATTTAACCATTTGTCTGTGTACTTATTACTCATAAAAAACCTTCCTGTATATTTTTAGCCCTTTATTTATCTTTTTACTCTGTCACCTTTTGCTCTGATTTTTGCTGGAGATAGGACTTAATAAAAAAATCCAAATCACCATCTAAAACACCCTCTGCAGAACTTACCTCTGCCCCTGTCCGATGATCTTTAACTAACTTATAAGGATGCAAAACATAAGATCTAATCTGTGAACCCCAACCAATTTCTTTTTTTCCTGCATTAATCACTTCTTGCTTAGCCCTTTGTTCTTCCATAGCTCTTTCGTAAAGTCTAGATTTCAAAACTTTCATAGCCATCAACTTATTTTGAACTTGTGATCTTTCATTTTGACAGTTCACTACAATACCTGTGGGAAGATGGGTCATTCTTACAGCGGAATCAGTTGTATTAACGGATTGTCCTCCTGCACCACCTGCACGAAAAACATCAATTTTAAGATCTTTTTCGTGAATCTCAATTTGAATATCTTCCTCTACTTCAGGGCTCACAAATATTGAGGCAAAAGAAGTATGTCTTCTGGCATTAGTATCAAAAGGTGATATGCGCACCAATCGATGAATCCCTGTTTCAGATTTCAAAAGTCCAAAAGCAAAAGATCCTTCCACTAAAAAGGTGCAGGATTTTATTCCCGCTACTTCTCCTGTTTGCACATCTAACACGACTAATTTGAATTTTTTTTCTTGTACAAAACGAGTTATCATTCGAAACAGCATTTGTGCCCAATCGCAAGATTCTGTTCCCCCAGCTCCTGCATTAATAGAAACAATAGCATTTTTAACATCCATCTCTTCTGAGAGTAGGGCCTTTTGCTCTAAATCTTTTATTTGTTTCTCAATATTTATATAAAGATCAATCGTTTCCTGCGTTAACATTTCTGCTTCTGTCTCTTTTGCTTGTCCCACAAATTCTAATAAAACCACAAAATCTGCCATCATAGTCTCAAGACTTTTGAACTCATTCAGCACATTTAATAAAATATTTTTTTCTTTCTGAATAACGGTAGCCTTAGCAGTATCTTGCCAGAAACCGTCCAATGATTCGATCTGTTTAATAGTTTCTAAACGCTCACTCTTTTTGGCAATGTCAAAGCGACCTCCGAATCATTAATAATGATTCTTGAAAGTTTTTAAAATTATTTTTACATTCATCTAATTTTAAGGTCTGAATATGTGACATAATCTAGTCCTACTGTATTGAGTCTAAGTGTCATATATAGCAAGAGTCCCAAACATTCACAAGTATTCCTTATGGCATTTACTTAAAATGGCAGATACTAGTTTTGCTTCCCACTCATTCATTTTTTTTTCTTCTTTTAACGAACGCTCATGATCCCATCCACACAAATGTAAAAAACCATGAGTAAATAAATAGATCATCTCCACTTGCCAAGCAATTCCAAATTGCGGTGCTTGCTTTTTTGCTTGAGGAACGCAAATGACAATATCCCCTAGACATAAATCTTTAACTTTTTTAAGAGAAGAAGACTCAAAAGATTCATAGCAAGGAAAAGAAATGACATCTGTCACTTTATCTTTTTTTCGGTGAAGCTTGTTCAATTTCTGCATTTGCTTCATGCCGCATAAAAGAAGCGAACACTCTACTTTCGCTGATAAGGCCCATCCCTTCTTTTTATTTTTTAAAAAAGCCTCCAAAACAGGAA
>JAGOVR010000146.1 GCA_018060635.1 Bacteriovoracaceae bacterium | reverse complement strand
TCATCTTGCAAACCCTACAGGTTATGGCCGTATAAAGCGTGCAGAAAAAGTAGGCTTTCATATTGTGGAAGAAAAAGAAGCTTCTTTAGAAGAGAAAAAAATTAAAGAAGTTAATTCAGGTCTTTATCTTTTACGCACCTCTTTTCTTTTGCAGGAATTAAAAAAAATTAGTGCGCAAAATAAGGCCCATGAGTTTTATCTTACAGATTTATTTAAAGCAGGGATATCTGTGGATTTATGTGTTTTTGATCAAGCAGATGATTTTCAGGGAGTAAATGATCTTAAACAATTAGAAGAAGTGGAGTCTTTTTTACTAAAAAGAAAAAAACAAAGTTTACAAGAACAAGGAGTACGTTTTTTGCATTCTCCTTCGGTGATAATAGATTGGGACGTAAAAATTTCTGCGGGAACACAAATTCATGCAGGAGTAGAATTAAGAGGTAAAACAGTGGTTGCGGGAGATGTCATTATTGAGTCAGGCTGTATTATTAAAAATAGTTGTATTGAAAAATCAGCCGTTATTAAGGCTTACAGTTATATAGAAGAGGCCCAAGTAGGAAGCTTCGCTACGGTGGGGCCGTTTGCTCGCTTAAGAGCGGAAACTTTTATTGGAGAGTTTGCTAAGATTGGTAATTTTGTAGAGCTTAAAAAAGTTAAACTACATAAGGGAGTTAAAATTTCTCATTTAAGTTATGTTGGAGATGCAGAAGTAGGAGAAAATACCAATATTGGTTGCGGTTTTATTACCTGTAATTATGATGGTGCTGAAAAGCATTTTTCTGAGATTGGAGCCGATACATTTATTGGCTCAGACACACAACTCATTGCCCCTATAAAAATTGGGAATAAGGTTTATATTGCGAGTGGCTCTACTATCAATCAAGATATTCCCGATGAGGGCTTTGCTATAGCTAGAACCAGACAAGTAACTAAAGAAAAAATGTCATCTCGTTTTATTAAGAATAAAAATAACACATAGAGTTAAATTTATCCTCTGCAAAGTTAGGTGGAGAAAATAAGTCCTAAGTGCTATGTTTTCTGGCAGAGTTTCTCTTTTTTTAAAAGGTCTTTTTATGTGTGGAATTGTAGGTCATATTACGACTTCAAAAAATGTTGCGGATACTATTTTAAGTGGACTGAAACGCTTGGAATATCGGGGCTATGATTCCGCAGGAATTTCGATGCAAGATTCAAAAGGAGATCTTTTTCTTTTTAAACAAGCAGGAAAATTGGATGTTTTGGCCAGTACTTTAAAAAAAGAAAAACCTAGTTCTGATATTGGTATAGGACATACTCGTTGGGCCACTCATGGCATGGTAACAGATAATAACGCTCATCCTCATATGAATGAAAAAGTGGCCTTAGTTCATAATGGTATTATAGAAAATGCAGAGGAATTGAAAAAAAACTTAATAAAAAAAGGCTATTCATTTGTTACAGAAACAGATTCGGAAGTTTTTTTAGTTCTTCTCACTTCACTTTTAGATGAAGGTAAAAATATTTTACAAGCGGTAGGAGAAGCATTTCAAAAAGTGACTGGAAATTCTGCTTTTGTTATCATGCCTCGCAAAGAAAAAAAAATTATAGCAGTGAAAAGAGGAGCTCCTTTAGTCTGTGGAACTTCCAATGACAAAAATGGCAAAAAAGAACTTTTCGTTTCTTCGGATGCTTACGCATTGGTGGAATATACTACGGATATTTATTTTCCTGAAGATAACGTCATTTGTTATTTAGAAAAAAATGCACAAACAGAGATTTTTGAGTTTTATGAGTTAGATGGAAAAACAAAGTCTAAAAAATATTTAACTCAAAAACAAGAAATGAATTTAGAGCAAAGTGATAAAGGTCCTTTTGATCATTTCATGCTGAAAGAAATACATGAACAACCTAAATTAGTAAGAGATTTCCTTTTCCATTATTTGCAAGGAGAGGGTTTTCAAAGATTAAAAGAGATTAAAAAAATATCAGCACAAAGAATTTATCTTATTGCTTGTGGAACTGCTTGGCACGCAGGATTAGTTATTCGTAATTTTTTAGAACAACAAACTTCTATTACTTGTTTTGTGGAATTGGCCAGTGAGTTTCGTTATCGTAATCCTCATTTGCAAACTTCAGATCTGGCTATTTTTATCAGCCAGTCAGGAGAAACGGCTGATACTTTAGCGGCGCAAGAATTGTGTCGGAGTAAAGGTGTGACGACCTTAGCTTTTGTTAACGTCGAAAATTCCACTCTCTATCGTCATGCCGATCATAAACTTTTAACTAAAGCAGGACAAGAAATTGGAGTAGCCAGTACTAAGGCTTTTACTTTACAAGCTCTGACGGGTTATCTCTTTAGTCATATTTTTGAACACACTGCCGATTTTGATTTTCTACAAAAAGAACTGACTCACTTATCTTCTGCTATGGATGATGTTTTGCGTATGGCACCTAAGATTAAAGAAGTTGCACAAGAAATTTATAATTATAAAGGCTTTATTTTTACAGGGAGAGGAATTTATTTTCCTATTGCTTTAGAAGGAGCTTTAAAGCTTAAAGAAATTGCCTACGTCCACGCCGAAGGATATGCCTCAGGAGAGCTTAAGCATGGACCTATTGCTTTGATTGATGAACAGATGGTGAATATTGCCTTAGTGGGGCCTGAGCTTTTTGATAAAACCATGTCCAATGTTTCAGAGGTTAAAGTACGCAGAGGAATTATTGTCATTATAGGTGATAAAGAGCACGAAGAAGAATTTAAAAAAATAGGTCATTATTATCTTCCTATTAATCTAGAAGGTGTCACAGCGACTCGCCCTCTACTTCTTAATATGGTTAATCAGTTGCTGTCTTATTATATGGCAAAATTTAAAGGGACAGATATTGATAAGCCTCGTAATCTTGCAAAATCTGTTACGGTGGAATAAATGCAACTTAATCCTTCACAACAAAAAGCAGTTCAAGAAACCGAAGGTGCTGTGATGGTCTTAGCGGGTGCAGGCTCTGGAAAGACCAGAACACTGGTGACTCGTATCACCCATTTATTAAACGAGAAACAGATAAGTCCTTATCAAATTTTAGCTCTAACTTTTTCTAATAAAGCGGCTGGAGAAATGCGAGACCGAATTGCCGCTGAAACGGGGCTAGGTATGGGGAGCTTACAAGTCACCACCTTCCATTCTTTTTGTGCCAAAGTTTTACGAGCAGAAGCAGAAGTTTTAGGTCTTTCTAAAAATTTTACTATTTATGATGATTCAGAATCTCGTGCTATTGCTAAGGCCCTACTAGGAAAAAAAGGCATAGAGCTGAAAGAAATTTCTCCTTACAGTTTGCTGGCCTATATAAGTGAAATTAAAAATCGTGGTTTTTATAAAAATCATCCCCTACGTTTAGGACTTACAGATACGGCTCCTGATGCTATGGATGAGTTGTATCCGTACTATGA
>JAGOVR010000145.1 GCA_018060635.1 Bacteriovoracaceae bacterium | reverse complement strand
TCCGCAATAAGAATCGGTCAGTCCTTGTTCAATAGCGACAACTGGTTTTAAAAAATGCAGGCGAAAAGAAGCAAAAACCTTGAGCTTCTCTCCTAATGTTTTAGCTTTATTTAACGATGTAAAAAAAGTTGTCATCGCTGGGCCATAGTAAAGCGGCATTTGCGACATGGATTCAACTCCTCCTGCCAACATGACGTGAGCTTGTCCTTGTGAAATTTTTAAAAAAGCTTGGGCCAAAGCTTCCATTCCAGAAGCGCAATTACGATGAACAGTATAGGCTGGAACAGAAAAAGGAATTCCCGCTTCTAAAGCCGCAATTCGAGCAATATTGGCAAAGCTAGCAGGGGCCCCTGCATTTCCCACCACCACTTCATCCACATCTTCCATTGGAATTCCTTGTGTACTCAGAAGATGACGGAGTAAACCTGAAAGTAAAAAAGGAGGAGGAACATCTTTTAATTCTGCTCCTGCTTTGCACTGAGGGATGCGTTTACCATCGACGATATAAACTTTTTCAGACATAAGAACAACCTTGAACTTTGTTTTGTTGAGTAGAAAAACATTGTACTTAATAAGAAACTTAGGTGTCTATGATAATCCTACCAAGAATATTTAAAACCTACTTGAAGTCCCCATGTATGACATTTTTGCCACATACGGCCGAGTGTGAAGCTCTGAGACTCACCTTGTTTTTTTTCAGCAATAGCATTCAAAATAACAGAGCTATAAAAAAATTCTAAAAGCCCTGATAATTTTTTTCCTATATAAAATTCTGGGCCTGCAAAGATTTTTCCCGACCATGCTAAAGAATTATAGTTAGATTCATCTCCTTTTACTTTTAATTGGTCTAGCATGACTCCAACTCCTCCTACAACTTTCCACCTCTCTGCTAACATCAATGTGTTTTGGAGAGATAAACCTAAAGAAATTTTTTCTAAAGCATATTGACTTGCTAAAGAAGAAAGATCACTTCTCATCCAATTTGTTTCAAAACGCAGATGGGGTTTTGTATAAAAACTTAAGCCAAGTATTTGATCACTGGAAAAAGAATATTCTTGAGACTTATAAAGAGTGCGCCCTGTGAAAAAAGCTAAGGACAGATTTTTATTTTTTTCTTCTGGCAGATGTTCTGTTATCACTAAATCTTTTCCCTCTTCTTTCTGAGAAATAGGTAGAGGACAACTTTGAGTGAGCAGGCAATCAACCTGAGAACGATAGTTTTCGTCATTTGCCAGAGAGTTAAAACTAAAAATAACAAGGAAACAATATAGGAAACGCATAGATCCTCCTTTTAGAATTAATCTATGCATAGAGCAATTAAAGGAAAGAGCCTTTCTAAAAAAGCAGGAGAATAAAAAAAATTCTTTTATGAAAAAAGATTAGCGTTGATAGCGTCTTAAAGTGAAATACTTGTATTGCCCTTGTAAATAACCAGGGCCTTGAGAAATTCCTTGCAAAGAACAAACAAAACTAGCATTAGGACAATTTCCATCTGCAATAAGATATTCTGAAAGCTTTCCAAAAACACTACTGATAATGACCACAACTGCAACCAGAAGTAAGACATATTCCATGGTTGTTTGTCCTGATTCTTTATTTTCTTTCATAATGTTTATTTTAGCTCAATTTTTAAAGAGCAACAGCTAAATTCCAATCTACTTGCGACTTAAGTGTACTTAAATAGGCGGAATAAATTCTAGGGTGAGCCTTTAATTCTTTTTTGACAAAGAGATAGAGGAAAGGCTCTTTAGGTAGGCATAAGAAGAGAGGGAAATCGCTAAAAATCTGTTCAGGCCCACTCCAAAGAGTGGTTTGTAAAACGTTTTGCGTATAAGGAATTTTATACCAATTCCCTTTCTTTTTAAAATTGGGGGATTCCCAAAAAGGCATCGTATGTTCTGTGGTGCTTAAAAAATGGGTCAATTTTTCAGAAAATAAAGAAAGAGAGTCATTACCAAAGTCATAGGAAAGAAATAAGTTAAAAGAATGAATCTCTTCTGAGTTTTTGGCATCAAAAGGAGAAGAGAACATCTTACGAGAAAATTCTTTTATATTTAAAGAGGTATCAGGTGTGAGTAAAATTTTAGTTTTTTGCCAGTAGATGATTAAGTTATTTTGTCCTAAGTACACACATCCCCCTTTAATATTTTGTGCTCTATCTGCTTTAAAACCTCTTGTACCGATTGCAGTGAATTTTTTCCTCCAGAGAAAACGAAGGAAGTTCTATTGTTTAAAGATTGCATAAAAGATTCAGAATCTTGAATCACAATAGGAGCATTATTTGTTTCTATCGACATAATGTAATCATATTCACTAGAGCGTTCAATATAAGGACCACAAAGCGTCTTACAATTTGCAAGGTAAGGCTCTAATAAAGAGTGAACCGAAACGCCAAAGCCTCCACCGACATAAGCCACGCCATAGAGCGTATAAAGTTCACACAATAGTCCTTTTACATCCAAGATTAAGATGCCACTAAAATCTTTAACCATCTCATCATCTTTTTTTAACCTAAGAACGTTTACAGAAAAAATAGCGTTTATTTTTTTTATCAACAACTCAACATTTAAAGGATCGAGTTTATGAGGAATGATGGTTAGTTGCATCTCACCTTTTTGTATTTTTTCTTTCAAGACAGGATGCTCTAAGAGAAATAAATCTTCTTGCCAAAGGTTGCCTAGGATAAGGCGATTTTCTTTAGGGTAGCTTGCCAGTTTTTGCTGTAATTCAGGCATAAAGGAGTAATTTTTAAATTTGAGAGAGGCATTCTGATGTCTTTCAGCAATTTGTAAAAGACGAAAATCCGCAAAAGAAATTTTATCTGGTGCAAGGTTTAACATTTGCTGAATTCCATCTCTCTGGATTTGATTAGCCGCTACAATAAAATCAAATTTTTTTAGCAAGTATCTCATGAAAAGAGATTTATTTTTTAAGACAGCTGAAATAAGAAATAATCTCTTCCCTTTTTTATTCTTATAAAGCAGAAGTTGCGGAAAAAAATCGTAGCGACAAAAGATGAGAACAGGTGCTGTCAGCCAGCGCAGAGGATTTTGGTATGGAGAGTAAGGAGAAAGACGTAGGATAGGTAGTCGCAAAAGTCTTAAGGTCAGTGGGTAATTTTGATAGAGTTTTTGACAGGCATCTTCAACACTTTCTGAGCAGTAAATAAGCTCCACCCTTTTACCTTGAGATAAAAAAAGATGAATGACAGGGAAGCTTTGTTCTAGTTCCCCTTCACTAGCAACTTCAAAGGCCACATGGGCCTGTTGACTTTGGGAGGAGAAAGAATAGCAGGCAGGATCGTTTGTATTTTTTTTTTCAAATAAGTTACGCTTTTTTAATTTAGGACACATAAAACAAAGAAGGGGCCTTAAAATAAAAAAAAGGTGCGCATAACTGAGATAAAGAAGACGTTCGAAGAGGATCATGAAG
>JAGOVR010000144.1 GCA_018060635.1 Bacteriovoracaceae bacterium | reverse complement strand
ATCTTATACTATTATAGTTTGAAGATAAAAAAATCTCCTAAGAACCACCTTTCAAAAAAAATATTTCCCTGTATTTCAAGCCAGTTAAAACATCCAAGAGGAGACTTAAGTGCCATTAATTATTGGCTTTTTATGGGGTTTCGAAAGTTCTCTTTTCTTTATTTTTACGAGCATGAGGAGCTGTAAAAAGACGCCCATGAAAAGAAAGATAGATAGCAGGAGGCATAAGTGAAGCGGCAAAAATAGCCTCTGTTGCATTTTGAGTAGCATCTGAGTCTTCAAACCCTAAGGGGCGCATTGAACCTGTAAAAACAACAGGAAGGAGTGGTTTTAAATTTTCATAACAGTAGCGTGCCGTCATTTCCATAGTGTCTGTTCCATGAAAAATAACAATGCCATCATAATTTTTTTGGTTCAGCTCAATGGTTTCTTTTATTTTATTACGATCCTCATCATCCATATAAAGAGAATCTTTAGACATCAAAGCAAAAAGAATTAATTCTGTGTAAGGCAAGCGAAGTTTTCTTAATAACTTTTCTTTAAGAATAGTTTCACGATTAAGAAGTGTTCCTTCATTTTCATCATAAGTTTTTTCAATAGTTCCTCCAGTACTTATGACAAAAATACGCTTTATCTTATCCACAACACTTCCTTTCAAATTAATTAACTTCGAGGGGTTGACGAAGGTCAAAAGTAACCCCATCTTAGGGAAAAATCAAAGGAGACTTTCTTATGACACTTCGCAAAGGAACATTATCCGTTCAAACTAACCATATTTTACCTATCATAAAAAAATGGCTCTACTCCGAACATGATATTTTTTTAAGAGAGCTTATTGCCAATGCCACGGACGCTATTACAAAAAGAGAAGTGCTAAGTCGTAGTAAAAATTTAGAAGTGCCTCAAGGTAAAATTACTATTGAAATAAATAAAGAGGAAAAAACCATAACCGTGCATGATAATGGGCTGGGAATGACGGCAGAAGAAGTAGAAAAATATATTGCTCAAGTGGCTTTCTCGGGAGCAGAAGAATTTGTCAAAAAAATGCAATCAGCAGGTATTGAAAGTAAAAACGATATTATTGGAAAATTTGGTCTGGGTTTTTATTCCTGTTTTATGGTGGCAAACAAAGTCACCGTGACCACTTTATCTATGCAAGAAAATAGCCTTGGCTGTGAGTGGTCTTCTGATGGTGGCCTAGAATATGAAATGCAACCTACGCAAAAAGAACATATCGGAACCTCCATTACTCTTTATTTAAACGATGAATCGCAAGAATTCTTAGAATATCACAAAATACGCTCTATTCTTAACCACTACTGCGACTTCATGCCTCACATTATCGAATTAAAAGAAAAAGAAAAAAATGAAATTATTAATGAAGTCACTCCTTTGTGGAATAAAGATGCGACGACACTTACAGATCAAGACTATCTCGATTTTTATCGCAAACTTTTTCCTATGGATCAAGATCCTCTCTTTTGGTTACACCTCAATGTTGATCACCCTTTTGAACTGAAAGGAATTCTTTTTTTTCCTAAACTAAATCCTAGCAAACCTATGAATGAAGGACAGATTCGTCTCTATTGCAAACAAGTTTTTGTTTCTGACAGTGTCAAAAATATTATTCCTGATTTTTTAGGCCTTCTCAAAGGAGCCATTGATTCTTCTGATATTCCTCTTAACGTTTCTCGCTCTGCTTTACAAGGAGATCCTAACGTCAAAAAACTCTCTGGTTACATTATTCGTAAAGTAGCTGAGTCGCTTAAAAAACTTTTTCAAAATGATCGCCCTAAATTTGAAAAAATCTGGGAAGATATTGCTCTCTTTGCAAAATACGGAACAATTTCTGATGTTAAATTTGATGAACTCGTGCGTGATTTTATCCTCTTCAAAAATAGTGATGACAAACTTCTCACTTTATCTGAATACAACGAAAGCATTCCTGAAAACTATAAAGAAAAAATGAAAGAGCAAGTGATCTATTTCCAAAAAAATGAAGCAGATGTTACTTTACGTAAACAATTGTGGTTGGAAAAAATCCCCACTCTTGAAACAGATTCCTATATTGATCCTCATCTTATGCAACATATTGAGGCCCATGCAACGGGAGATAAAAAAATAACGTTTGTCTCTATTGATAGTATTTTTGAAAAACTTTTAGAAAGTGAAAACACACAAGAACAGGATATTAAGATTAAAGATTTCTTCACAAATATTCTTAAAAAAAATGAAAACAAAGATGCCCCTTTAGAGATAGAAGTAAAGCATATTAAAAATTCTGATTCTCTTGCTTATTTAAAAGTTGATGAACAAATGAAACGCTTTCAGCAAATGACTCGTGCTATGGGACAAACGACGTTTAGTCTTCCACTTAAAAAAACATTAGTCCTTAATCCTACTCACCCCTTGATTCAAAATGCTTATAAAATTTGGGAGCAAGGAAAAAGACCTGAGTTGGTAGAAAAAATTTGCTACCATGTCAAAGACTTAGCATCGCTCTCCTCTGAAAATTTTTCAGGTGAGCAAAAAGAGAGTTTTGTGAAGCGATCTCAAGATATCATTAGTGAGTTGAGTGCTTTTGCGATTTAAATTTTCTTTTGACTTTTCTTTTGTCATGGCGATATTTATTTATTGCCTCGAAAGCAAAGGGATAATTTAATTTTACAGCAAGAGAAAATGCCGTTTCTTTTTTTTCATTTAATTGATTAATCTCAGGAAAACCATTTTCTCGCATTATTTGTAAAAGCAGAAGAATGGTCTCATCCCCTCTTTTTACTCCTCTTCCCTTCAATCCTAAATCTTCTTGCGTATCTATATCTAACTCAGCACCGACAGCTATATGAAGTGCAGTATTTCCTTTGCTGTCTTGGATGTTTATTTTTAGGCCATTCGTCTTTAAAAAAGATCTCAACTTCTCTATCTCTCCATTTCTTGCATAAGTGAAGATAATCTCCACATCAATATCTCTATCCACAACATCAAGTTCCTTGAACAGCATCTCTGTAAAACAATCGCTGAAGGAAGTAGCTGGATTTAAAAATATTAACAAGAACAAGTATTTTATCATATGTCCTAATGGATTATCTCTCTTCACTCCCCCTGTCCATTATCTTTAAATGACAAGTAAATTTTACCACCTTTTATTTTTTATCTCTTTGTCCTCATCTGTTAAGTATGTTATTAAAATTACTATGAATTCTTATACTTTTAATTCCTTTACCCCTTTAAAGGGGTCCAAGCTGATCTTAATAAAATTAACCGCTGAGCATATCATTCCCTTAAGCCAAGCTCTCTTGGATGTGGATGGTTTTTTTGCAAATCATCGTGGGCTTAAAGATGAAAAAAGTATTCAGGAAAATTTAGCTCAAATACTCGAACTGAATCAGAAAAAAGAACGACTGACTTTAGTTGCACAACTGAAAAGTGACAAGAGCTT
>JAGOVR010000143.1 GCA_018060635.1 Bacteriovoracaceae bacterium | reverse complement strand
AGCTTTAAAAAATATTGAAGAAATTATTAAGGCCACAGATGCTATTATGGTGGCCCGCGGTGATATGGGAGTGGAGCTGGGTAATCATATGGTGCCCGCTATTCAGAAAAAAATTATTAGCCTTTGTAATAATCACGGCAAACCTGTCATCACTGCTACTCAAATGCTCGAATCCATGATTGAGCATTCTACACCCACTCGTGCAGAAGCATCAGATGTTGCTAATGCTATTTGGGACGGGACGGACGCTGTGATGTTAAGTGCAGAAACCGCCTCAGGAAAATATCCAGTGGAAGCTATTCGTATGATGGGAAAAATTATTGAAGAGGCTGAAAAAACACCACGTGAGCGTCCCTTCCTTCGTCATATGGAACTAGAAAGTATTACGGCTTCTATGCAAGTAGCGGCCTCTCTTATTGCAGAAAAAATTTCTGCTCGTTGGATTATCGCTGTGACCGAGTCAGGAAAATCTTGTTTGGAAATGTCACGCTTTCGCCCTAAAAATAGAGTTTTGGGTGTCACTCATTCTGTAAAAACCATGAGGAGACTTTGTCTTTATTGGGGAATTTCTCCTTTTTATTTTGATGATATTAAAATCACAGGAGTTAATTTAGAACTTAAAATGTTAGAAGAGATTACGCGTCTAGGTCTTGCACAAACAGGAGATAAAATTGTTTACACACATGGAGATGGGGCCTTCTTCACTCGTGAAACGTCCAACTCTATTCGTGTAGAAATTGTGAAGAGTAAACAGAAAGTAGCAGGCACAGGAAGACTAGATGAAGCTGAGTTTGAAAAAGCCAAGATTACTTTAGATACCGATATCTGTGCTTCTTGCCAAAAATGTATTAGCGTGTGCCCGCATGATATTTGGGAAGTGACTCAAGATCAAAAAAAAGATACTCGTATCAATCAAAAAAATGCTCCCAACTGTTCTCTAGATATGGCCTGTGTGGAAGTGTGCCCTACGGGTGCTATTGAGATTTCTCTTCATCTCGCATGAATTTTACTCCAGATCTTTTAAAAAGTTATCACATTGTAGATTACGGCTACACCGAAGAACCTAAAGCATTAAGTTTTGAGCATTTTGAAAAATGGGTTGAAAAAGGGGAGCATGGTGATCTGTCTTATTTAGAAGATCATCGAAAAGATAAAAGAAAAGATCTAAAAAATTATTTCCCTAAATTTCAGTCCGCTCTTGTTTTTCTTTTTTCTTATCAAGAGACTAAAGCGTGGCTTCATAAAAATCCTTTGGTGCATGGACTTAAGATAGCGGGATATGCGCTAGGATTTAAAGGAAAGGATTATCATCTCGTTATAAAAAAAAGTTTGGAAGAAATTGCACAAAAATTAAAAAGCGAAAACCCTCATTTAGAAGTGGGATTAACTTTAGATATTCATCCAGTGCTCGAGCGAGACTTAGCTTTTCGTGCAGGTCTGGGTTGGTTTGGAAAAAACTCAATGCTTATTCATAGAGAGCATGGAAGTTATATGATGATAGGATCACTTCTTTTATCCGAAACTCTGCCGGAATTTCAGACTCCCGTTCTAGAAACTGATCACTGTGGTACTTGTCGTAAATGTATTGATGCTTGCCCCACGGAGGCGATTGACGAAAAAAATCGCACTATTGTGGCTTATAAATGTATCGGCAATTATACAGTGGAAGTTTTTAAAGAAGAAATTCCACCTTTAGGTTATGAAAAAGGAAATTATTTTTTTGGCTGTGATATTTGCCAAGAGGTTTGCCCGTGGAATAAGGAAGAAAAAACAGGAGAGCATTCTTCTGTTCTTTATGATTTTTTTAATCGTCCCTTGATGCACATTCAAAGTGAAGTAGAGAGTATGACCAAAAGGGGTTTTAAGAAAAAATTTGCAGAGACTTCACTTGAGCGTTTAGGCAAAGAGGGGCTCCTTAAAAATCTAAAACCTTTTTTACTTCGTCCATCAAGTGCGTTGCCGCCAGTTCCGGAAGATGATGGGGCAGATGTTTAGGACTAATCACTTTTACGTCATTTTTTTTCTCTTCTAAAAAAATTTTCATGCGTTCCAGTCCTGAAAAAGCGATGACGTCATCTTCACCTGTGATGAGAATAATTTTTTCTCCCGTAAGCTGTGCCTTTTCTTTTTCTTCCCGAATCCATGCAAAAATTTTGTGCGGAGGAATGAGTGCTGACACTAATTCCGCTCTCAATTCCAAAGTTTTTTTATAAAAAGGAGTTTCCATCAGATGCACACCATCTTGAGGGGCCATACCAAAGCCCACGGCAAAAGTAGTTTTCTTAAAATTTTGAAAAGAGGGTAAGCTTAAACTTTTGAGGGCCATGAGCGCTCCCAAAGAATGCCCCCCTAAAAAAAGATGTGGATACAAAACCGCAGGGTATTTTTTTTGCAAAATCTCCAAGGCGTTGGCAAAAAGTTCTGGTGAATATTCAGTAAAAGATTCAAAACTTGTAATTTCTTCAAAGCTTCCTAAAAAATGTGCCGGTAAATCAAAAATGAGAGTGGGAATGCCTTTCTCACTAAGACGATGCCCCCAAGTAAGCAGACTGCCCTTATGAGAAGTATAGCCGTGAGTAAAGATGCTAAAGGCCTTGGGGTGAGTTTCATTACAATGAAACAAAAAAGCATTAACCGTAAAGGCCTCATGTTTAATTTTGATCTTTTCCATACCCATAAAAGCACTCATAACGCATCCAGTCTGAAGAAAAATGTATATTTATCAATATACTAGAAGATTCAAATATTTACAGACTAAAATTCCCAAGTTACAACATAAGTCTCTTTTTTTTAAAAGCTTGGGCCCATTTAGCTCAGTTGGTAGAGCAAGGGACTGAAAATCCCTGTGTCCGCAGTTCAATTCTGCGAGTGGGCACCAATCTTTTATATTAAAAAAATGTAAATTTTTTTGCTTAAGATTAGTTTTAAAAATTCAAGACCTCTGAATGTAATCAATGCTCCCATGGTGGGTCATAAATGCAAATTAGTCCTTATCAAGCTAAATATTTCGCATATCAACTTACTAGGCAAAGCCCATCAAACACATTGGATAAATTTGCTTCAACCCTGGCCAATGTTCAGGCTACGGTTGATTTGAACCCTCACCAAATTGATGCCGCTCTTTTTGCTTTTCGCTCACCACTTTCAAAAGGGGCAATCTTAGCGGACGAAGTTTGGCTTGGAAAAACCATTGAAGCTGGAATTCTCATTTCTCAGAAATGGGCAGAACGAAAAAGAAAGTTATTGGTTATTGCTCCAGCTACCTTAAGAAAACAATGGAGCCAAGAACTGGTGGATAAATTTTTTATTCCATCTACGATTTTAGAGAAAAAATCTTTTGATCAACAAATTAAAAGTGGAAACTTAAATCCATTTCAACAAAAAGACACGATTGTTATTTGCTCATATCAATTTATTTGCTCAAAAGATGCTTATGTCAAACAGATAGGTTGGGAT
>JAGOVR010000142.1 GCA_018060635.1 Bacteriovoracaceae bacterium | reverse complement strand
GTTTCAATAGCGGCACACAACGTCTCTAAAGAAAGTCCTGTTCTCTCTGTTAAATAAAGCTCTTCCGCTTGACGCTCTTCTTGCGTTTGATCAAGTGATTTTAATTCTAAAGAAAACTCTTCATTTGTTTGCATAAAATATCCTTCTTATTGTTGCACTGCTGGCATAGGACTTACTTCATTTTCAAATCCATCTGCCAAACTAGTATTGAATTCACTTAAATCGTCTAACACATCAATATAAATATTTCCAAAATCTTCATTTTGGAAAAGTGAAATTTTCTTCAAACGGGCCAGCTCTAAAAGAGAAATAAAGGTAAGAATTTTTTCTTTACGGACGCCTATTCCTTCTCCCTCTAATCCTAATAGCGTAAAGAAATCGGTACGCTTACCTTGAGGCATAAAACGCTTGATCACTTCTAATTTTTTACTAATGGACATGGTTTCTTTTTGCATCACCACGAACTTGCGACTCTCTCGGCGCAAAATATCCATGTAAGCCGAAGTGAGTGTGGATAGTTCTAAAGGTGTTAACACCGCATCTCTAATAATTTTTTTATTAATAGCAGGGTGACAAAAAATATCTTCCCCTCGTTTAGGCAGACTCCAAAGTAGCTCTCCCATTTTTTGAAATTTTTGTAACTCTAATAATCTACGAATAAGATCTTCCCTTGAAGTAATTTGTAGATCACCTTGTCCTAGACCTAACTCTCCTAAGAGTTCTTGTTCCTCTCCACTTTCAATACTGTAATGAGATTTTAAAAGAACTAAACTAGCCGCCATTAAAAGATAATCACCTGCTAAATCAAAATTGAGTTCTTGCATCTCTTGTAAAAAATCAATGTATTGTTTTGTAATAACAGTGATATCTAAATCTCTAATATCCATCTCTTGTTTTTGAATAAGCAAAAGGAGAAGAGCTAGTGGCCCATCAAAATGATCAGTCCTTACATGAATTGAAGATTCCAACATATTTTTTTCCTTAAAATTTTAATTTTTGCCTTACATCCTGCCATACCTGTGTGGCTTCTTTCTGTGCCAAAGCATTGCCTTCTGCTAAAATATCCTGACAATCTTTTTCCGTAATGGCCTGATAACGCTCACCTATAGGTAAAATAATTTCTTTCATATACGAGCCCAATTTCTGTTTGCACTCTCCGCAACTTAAACTGGCACTACGACAAGCGGTATTGACCACTGCCACTTCTCCTACAGGAGAAAAAGTTTTGTGATAAGTAAAAACAGAGCAATTATCTGGATTTCCCGCAAATTCTACCCCTTTACGATTGGTATCTGTCACTAATTTATTTATTTTTTGCTGTAAACTTTTTTCAGTTTCTGTCAGTGTTATAACGTTTCCTAAAGAACTACTCATCTTCTCTCCTCCTAAACCTAAAAGCTTAGGAGTTTCTGTGAGTTTTGCTTCAGGCTCAGGGAGAGCCGCTTTATAAAAGCGATTAAATTTTTTCACAATATCTCTAGCAATTTCTATATGTGGCACTTGATCAAGGCCCACTGGAACCCACTTGCCTTGCATAAGAGCAATGTCAGCCGCTTGTAAAACAGGATAGGTGTAAAAACCTAAGTTATCTAAAACTTTACTCTTCGTTTCTATATCTTGTTGATAGTCTTTCCATGAAGGAGAACGATCTGCCCACCCTGGAGGGGTAAGGCATAAAAAAACTTGCAACAAATTTAAAACTTCTGGAATGTCTGATTGATTATAGATAACGGACTTGTTGGGATCTAAACCGCAAGCCAGCCACGACCTCACATAATCATAACGAGAATTTTTTATGATATCGACATTTTCATATTGACTGGTAAGGGCGTGCCAATCGGCAATAAAAATAAAGGTATCGTAAGTTTTTTGGAGCTCTACCCAATTACGTACGGCCCCCACATAATGGCCTAAATGAAACGCTCCCGTAGGGCGCATACCACTGACGACCCTTTCCCCTTTCACCTTTATCATGCCATCACCTTAACAAAGAAAAACATAAGTCCTTCTCCTGCAATAATGGCAGGCAAAAGAAGATAACTTAAAATATTTGTGAAGAGTAAAAACAAAACGACAATAAAACTATAACGACTAAAAACTTCATACTTCTGATTTGCCTCATAACTTAAAACAGCACTAAGCATTTTAGAACCATCCAGAGGTGGCAAAGGGAGAAGATTAAAAACAGCTAAAATAAAATTAATAAAAACAGCTTGTTTAAAAATATCAATAAAAGGTTTGTGCAAATAAAAAGTAGGACTTACTTGTGTGGCTAAAAATGCCACAACAAAGGCACATAATGTCCCTAAGATTAAATTCATCCCAGGCCCCGCAAAGCTCACCCAAAAAAGACCTTGGCGTATATTTTTAAAATAACGAGAATTTACAGGTACTGGCTTGGCCCAGCCAAAAACATACCCACCTAAAACCGCACCAATCAGAGGAAAAACAATCGTTCCTAAGGGATCGATGTGAGCTGAAGGGTTGAGAGTTAAACGTCCAGACATTTTGGCAGTTTGATCTCCAAACTTTAATGCCACATAAGCATGGGCCCACTCATGAAAAACAATCGCCATAAGAAAACCTGGAGCACCAATAGCGATACGATGAATAATTTCTTGCATTTGCATAAGACTCTTTTCATACCAATTTTACTAACAACGTGCAATGATAGATTCTTCACAACTACTTGAATTATAAAAATAATATGTATTTTATTTGTAAACAATTTTAGCTTGGTAGATAATAGAGATCTTATGCCACTCTTACACAAAAAAATTCAAATCGTGACTTACACACTTGAACAAGAAGATCTATGGATTCTACTTTTTAAAACAAATAAAAAACGTGGAAATTTTTGGCAAAATATTACAGGCTCAGTGGAAACAACAGAAGATCCTTTTGATGCGGCGTGGAGGGAGGCCCAAGAAGAAACAGGCTTTTCTCTGGCGCAAAATAATTTAAAAGATTTACATTACTCTTTTTCTTTTTTAGATAAAAAAAAGAATAAAAATTTTACAGAATATGTCTTTGCTCTCCCACTTGAGCATAAAAAAACACCAACTTTAGATCCGAATGAACATGAGGATTTCAAGTGGGTTCTTTCTCGTGATATAACAACTAAAACCTATTATCATTCTTCTAATTATGAGGCTTATGTTAAAACTTTACTTTTTCTTGAGTCTTATTAGTTTTTCTTTTGCAGGAAAAACCAAACCCATCAGTGCAGAGGGTAGGGCCAGTAATCTCCAGTGGAAGACCGTCAAAGAAAGTCCACTTGTCTATAGTTTTATTCCTAAAAAAACACCTGTGATCCGTATGAAAACAAGAGAAGTTTTTTTAACACCTAAAGATATGCATGTGTGGGTTTATCAAATGGCGGATGGTCAAGGTTATCAGTATCTGTATGCTAAAAATCAAAAAGTGCAGTATAAAGTACAAAAGAAATATGTCACTTCTATTCAAAACGTCACTCAGCTTAAAAGG
>JAGOVR010000034.1 GCA_018060635.1 Bacteriovoracaceae bacterium | reverse complement strand
TTTACATACAGATCAGCATAGCTTGCAATTTTTTTAGCAAATTCAAAATCATTTTGTTCTTCCTCACTATGGAAACGAATATTTTCTAGAAGAATAATTTTATTTTTTTTAAGTTGCTGGAGAGTTCTAATACCTTCATCCAGAGCAGATTCAGTCAGGAGAACATCTTCTTTTAATTGTTCAGCTAAGTATTTTGCCACAGGCTCTAAACTATACTTTGCCTCAGATTTTCCTTTAGGTCGCCCTAAGTGACTTATCAAAATAAGCTGTGAAACACCTTTGTCTAAAATATATTTGATAGTTGGAAGGGCCATATCAATGCGAGAACTATCAGTTATGGTAGCCCCATCTAAGGGAACATTAAAATCAAAACGGGCAAGAATACGTTTACCTTGAATGTCTGCTTGGTCAATATATTGAAGTGCCATAATTATTGTTTCCCAACGTAGCTAACCAAATCTAAAACTCTTTGAGAAAATCCTACTTCATTATCATACCAAGCTACAATTTTGGCCGTATGCTCTGTCACTTGAGTAAGAGAAGCATCAAAAATAGAAGATTCTTTACGTCCCTTAAAATCAATACTCACCAGTTCTTCATCACAGTAAGCTAAAATATTTTTAAGTTCTCCTTCAGCGGCAGTTTTCATAGCCGAATTAATTTCTGCTTTCGATGTTTTTTTCTTCAGTTGCACGGTTAAATCCACCATAGAAACATCCGCACAAGGAACACGCACTGCTACTCCATCTAACTTACCTTTCAAGGCAGGAATGACTTCTCCAATAGATTTAGCCGCTCCTGTAGAAGTGGGAATCATAGAAAGAGCGGCGGCTCTAGCACGTCTAAAATCTTTATGAGATCCATCTAAAAGCATTTGATCAGAAGTATAAGCATGAACAGTTGTCATCAGTCCTGATTCAATACCAAAAGTATCTTGTAAAACTTTAGCCACAGGAGCTAAACAGTTAGTAGTACAACTGGCATTGGAAAAAATATGATGCTCTTTTGGATTATACAGATGATGATTTACACCCATCACAAATGTGCCATGTAGATTTTTTCCTGGGGCACACATCACCACTTTTTTTACACTACCTCTTAGATGCAGTCCTAATGTTTCAGGTTCTTTAAATTTTCCTGTGCAATCAATAACAATATCTACGTTATTTTTATCCCAAGGAATGTTAGCGGGATCTCTTTCACTGTAAAAATCTAATGTGTAGCGATCAATAGTTAATTTTCCATTTTCAAAGCTTACGCTTGCAGGAAAAGTTCCGTGACAAGAATCATATTTAGTCAGGTGAGTGTAAATTTTAGCATCCCCAGGATTATTTACGGCTACAATATTTAAAGAAGTGCCTTCTCCTTTCATTTTTTCTTCGGCCCAAAGACGTAGAAGTGTACGACCAATTCGACCCATACCATTAATGGCTACATTGATGCTTTTCATAGAGGAAAATCCTTTAAAAATGAATAATTTTTTTTATCCCCACACCATGCCACAAAAGAGACCTTTTTGCACAGCTATTTAAAGCTTAACAAGGAGCAAAAAACATGGGATTTTTATAAAAAGACAAATATTTTTTGAGGAATTCTATGTCTCACATAATGTTACGAATGCTTCTTATTTTTTTTATGGGATTTTCTTCAGGGTTACCACTGCTTTTAGTGGGAGGAACTTTACAAGCTTGGATGAAAGATACTCAAGTAGATCTTTCTATTATCGGTCTTTTTTCTTTAGTGGGTCTTCCTTATACATTAAAGTTTTTATGGGCTCCTTTCATGGATCGCTTTATTCCTTTTAAATTAGGAAGACGGCGTAGTTGGATGTTACTGACTCAAGCGGCTTTGGTTGTTTCTCTATTTTTTCTAAGTCTTTTAAATCCTGCTCAGACACCCTTTTTAGTAGCGGGAGTTGCACTTATTCTTACTTTTTTTAGTGCCAGCCAAGATATTGTTTTAGATGCTTACCGCCGAGAGTTTTTAAAAGATGAAGAATTAGGATTAGGTTCTTCTTTTTTTGTGAATGGTTACCGCATAGGTATGATAGTGGCAGGAGCTTTTGCCCTTTTTTTAGCCGATCAAATTGCTTGGAGTTTGGTTTATAAAATTATGGCGGCTTTTATGGGAGTGGGAATTCTCATCACATTTATTTCACCTGAACCAAAAGTAGAGGCAGTTCCACCTAAATCACTTCGAGAAGCAGTGATTGACCCTTTTAAAGATTATTTTTTAAGATCCAATGCTTGGGTTATTTTATTTTTTATTTTGCTTTATAAATTAGGCGACAGTATGGCCTCTAGTATGACGACACCTTTTATTTTAGATTTAGGTTTTTCTAAAACAGATATGGCAACTATTGCAAAAACTTTTGGTCTCATCGCTACCATCGTAGGAGGTTTTGTGGGTGGGGCCCTTATGCTTAGGATGTCTGTTCTAAAATCACTTTGGTATTTTGGTTTTTTACAAATGGTTTCGACTGCAGGTTTTGCTCTCCTTGCGTGGCAGGGAAAAAATATAATAACGCTTACGGCAGTGGTCGCTTTTGAAAATTTTTCAGCAGGACTTGGAACGGTGGCTTACGGGGCTTTTATGGCCAGTCTTTGTAATAAGAAATTTACTGCCACTCAATTTGCTCTTCTTTCAAGCCTCATGGGAATTCCCAGAGTTATTTTTTCAGCACCTACGGGTTATTTAGTACAAAGTTTTGGCTGGTCAACCTTCTTCATTTTTTGTACATTGATCGCACTGCCTGGTATGTTGCTCCTTTTTAAAATAGCTCCTGCTATGCAGGAGAAAGGATAATTATGAACGCTATTCATTTGCATTTAATTTTGAATCATTTTCCTACTATTGGGATGATTTTTGCGATTATTCTAATGACAGTTGCCTTTATTGCTAAAAAAGAATTTCTAAAGAAAACAGCTCTCTTTACTATCATCGCCTCTTCTCTTTTTATTGTGCCAGTTTATCTGACAGGAGAGCGAGCAGAGGATTTATTAGAAGAGAGAGAAAATAGTGAAGAATCTCATCTTTTTATTGAAAAACATGAAGAAGCGGTGGAGTTAGCAATTTGGCTGGTAGGACTTACGGCTTTGCTAGCTCTAACTACTTTAGGGGTTGCTCTGAGTAAGCAAAAAGAAGTTTCTCAAATATTTTTGATGATAACTTATCTTTTTACTTTTGCTACAGCAGGAGTTCTAGCGAGAGCTTCTTATTTAGGAGGGATGATTTCTCATACGGAACTACGAGTCTCAGAATTTAATGATGATCCTGAAGCGGGAGTGGGAGTGAGTGAAGATTCCGAAGAATTAAAAGCCATTGATGATAAAATTGAAAAAAATTTAGAAGATTAGATTTTAAAGAGTTTTACAGAATTTTCAAAAATAGTTTCTAGTATTAAAGTTTCCTCTTCTTTTATTTTTAAGATAGCTTGCGCTACCAAAGGGAGATAGAAAGGAGAGTTTTCTTTTCCACGATGAGGAATCGGTGTGAGATAAGGAGCATCTGTTTCTAATAAAATATTGGAGATAGGAGTTTGTCGTAAAGCTTCCCTAACATTTTCGGCACTTTTAAAAGTAATAATGCCATTAAATCCAATAAAAAAATTTTCACTGAGAGCAAATTCTAATAATTCTAAACTAGAAGTGAAGCTATGCAAGACTCCTTTTCTTTTAAGAGAAGAAGAAAAGTTTTTTAAAATTTGAATAGTATCTTCTTCAGCTTCTCTGGTATGTAAAATGACAGGGAGATTACTATCCACAGCGATTTGTAATTGGCTTTCAAATACTTCTATTTGTTTTTCTCTGGAAGAATGAAGATAGTGATAATCTAGACCAATTTCACCTACGGCAACCACTTTTTTTTCTTGTCGTGATCTCACTTTAATAATTTCTTCAATTTCTTTGGTATAAGTTATGGCATCATGTGGATGGATTCCTTGCGAGCAAAAAACTTGGGGATACTTTTGAGCTATATTTAAAGTTGCATCTAAACTAGGTGGCTCGGCAGAAATAGTAATAATTTTTTCAATACTTTGCTCCTGACATAAGCGGAGAGTTTCTTCTAAAGGCAGACTTTTCAGTGATTCCAAATGGCAATGTGTCTCAATCAGTTTTGAAAAAGCCGTCATAATTATTTCTTTAAAAGATGATGAAATAAAGCTTTTAATGCACTTAAAGGAAGGACACCTTCAATTTTTACACCATTAAGAATAATAATAGGAGTGGCATTAATATTATAAAATTCTCCCGCCTGAATAGTCATTAGAATATCTTCTTTAGGTTCAGCATTTTTATAGCAATTTAATAAGTTATATTTCCCAGCAGTATCTTCTAACCATTTATCCGAAAGTTTTTTTTGGTTCTCAAAAATAAGATCATGAATCAAAGGAAAATTATTTTGAGCACAAGCCGCTAGATAGGAAGCCTTACAGGCCAGTGGGTGAGCAGGTCTTCGTATTTGAGGGTTACAAATATCCATCGGCCAGAAAAAATACTGTACGTTTAACTTATCTTTAAATTCAGGAGAGTCCTGTATAAGGGCATGAATTTGACTGGCTAAAACTCGACAGTAAGGACACTGGAAATCAGAAAAAATAGAAAGTCTTAAAGGAGCTTTGGAAAAGTCTTCCGTTGCACTATGAATACGAAACGGAGAAGAAGAAGTTGGATCTCCCACCACTTTAAGAGAATCATATTGTCCTGTTAAAGAGCTTAAAAATTTATCATATTTTTGTTCTTTATTTAGATGAAAAAGTCTCATAGCAAAAGAAGCACTTAAAACCAGTAAGGCAAAAAAGAAAAAAGTTTTAGCTGAAGGTTTCCACGGTTTTAGAGAATATTTAAAAAAGAGAAAACAACAAATCCAAGAAAAAAGATAATAAAGACTACAAAAAGGACAAAGACCTCCTAAATGCAGGAGGGAATAAAAAAGCAATCCTAAGCACAAAAGAGCATTAAGACTTATAAAAAAACCACAGGTCTTTTCATTTTTTTCAGAAGGAAAGAGAATAGCTAGTAAGATACAAAGAGCAAAAAGTGTACCCAAAAAAGAGAGAGGCACTTTTGCTATATGAGAAATACCAGAAAGAGTGGAGCCGTGACAATTCCAGAAGGAGGAGAAGTCACAAAGTGATTCGCTACTTCCTAATTGCATCGGAAAGTTTAAGCTAAAGTAGTGAGCTGTTAGATAAAAAGAAATAATGATCATAGAGACCAAGGAAATCAGCAGAAAAAAATAAGGGAAGGTCAGCCCATTTAAAGTGAGAGAGGATAATTTTTTATTCATAGAGAGATCCTTTTATTTTTAAACTATTCTAAACGATAAATGTTCCAATTGCGTGTTCCTTTTCCTTCTCTACGATAACTATGTAGTGAGGAGTGACAGTAAGTGCATAAAGGAGACTCCTCTATCATAGCATGAGGAAAAAGTTTGTGAATTTGATTTTTAGCTTCATAAGTTAAATCAAAATAAAATTTATCATTCAAAGTTAAAAAAGCTTTAGATTGAGGAAAATTTTTCGAAAAATCTAAAGAGACTTCATAACAGCAAGCACGAATATGAGGACCAATATAAAAATATTCAGGTTCACATTCTTGCATTTTTTTTTCTTGAATAATGCCACTGGCCAGTCCTCTCCAGCCTGCGTGTAGGGCTACCACTCCTTTTTTACCTAAAGCAAAGAGAGGGAGACAATCTGCGGTGATGATAGCAAGGCAAGATGGTTTTTCCCAAGACATAAAAAGACCATCAGCTTCTTTGGGATAGGGATTGCCTTCTTCGCAAGAAAGAATTTGTGTCCCATGCACTTGCTTAACTCGTGATAAATCAAAATCAGGTTCTTCTAAATAGAGTTCAAAAAAACCGTGAGGGAGAGGATAGTTTAGAAAGGGTGTTATAAGGCCCCCTTAGCAATTTTTAAAATTTCTGAAAAAGGTTTAGGTGCTGGAACTGTAAAACAGATTCTTTCTTTTGTCATGGGATGAATAAAACCTAAGGTTTTAGCGTGTAGCAAAGGATGAGGATATTGCGATAAAATTTCACGGATAGCAGAAGGAAGTCTTTTCATTTGTTCAGCTGGGTTGCCATAGAGAGTGTCACACAAGATAGGATGATGCAAAAGACTTTCCATGTGGACTCGAATTTGATGGGTTCTACCTGTTTCTAACTTTAATTCTAAATGAGAAAAATTTTCAAAAAAATCTAAAACTTTATAATGAGTAACAGCATATTTTCCTAGAGAGGAATGTGTTGCCATCTTCAGGCGATTATTAGGATGTCTTCCTATAAAGGATTCTAATCGTCCTTGAGGATTTATTTTTGTGCCTATAACTAAAGCTTCGTAGTAACGCTCAATCTCTCTTTTGGCAAACAAAGTGACAAGTTCCTCGTGACACTCTCTTATTTTCGCAATCACCATAACGCCACTCGTTCCCTTATCTAACCTATGCACAATTCCAGGGCGTTTTCCTTCCGCAATCATGTCGGGGCAATGATACAAAATAGCATTAACCAGTGTCCCATCATAATTTCCTGCTCCAGGATGTGTGACGAGTCCTGCGGGTTTATTTACAATTACTAAGTATTTATCTTGAAAAAGAATTTCCAAAGGAATGTTTTGTGGTTTGGCATCAGGCGGAGGAGGGGGCGGAATATGAATAGTAATGACGGTTCCAGCAGGGGGCATTTTTTTTATTTCATCAAAGGATGGATGTGAAAAACTGATAAGTCCTTCTGTAAATATTTTTTTAATAAAACTTCGACTAAGCTGTGGAAGTTTGCGTGCGAGCATTTGATCCAGACGCCTGAAAGCTATGGTATCTTGTGGGGTGATGGTAAGTTCAATGAGATCAATATCATCCGAAGACTCAGAAGAATCTGAATTCATTTCTTAAAGGATTTGAAACGGATCATATAAGAATTAACAACATGATCCACAGGTAGTTTTAAATACTTTGCGTACAAAACAATAAAACCACGAGTATAAACCATAGCGGGTAAATTCTTAAAGTTCTCACTTTCAATATTGCGTAAATGTGTTTTTGAAATTTTAGTGATATCAGATAAATGTTCTAGGGAAACATTCTTATATTCTCTAATTTTTTGTAAGATTTCTCCATTAAAGTCTTGGGAGTTTGCAATCTCTTTTTCAAATTGAGGATTAACTTCGTATTGCAAATTAAATTGATGTTTTGCGGTGAGGTTAGAAACAAAAACATCACTACGGTTGAATTGAAAATTGTCGGAGCTAGCAGGTGTTGATACTTTTTCACTTTCTTTAAAAGAAAAAGCATTGGCAACAGGAGTAGCTACTACTTTAGGCGCAACTTTTTCCTCAGCAAAAAGACCATAAGCCATATCACTTTCTTGGGTCGTTAAATCTTCTCCAAAAGTAAATTCATCTTTAGTGAGAGTATTTTTTTTAGCGAGGGTCAGTCCTCGAATACGATCATATTCTTTTCTTTTGGAGGGTTGACCTAAGATAGAATAACCTTCTTCGATAGATTCTAAAATTTCTTTGCATTCACTTTCAGTTAGTAAAGAATACAGAGCCAAACTACTACCAGAATAACTATTTTTAGCTTTTTGATAAGCTCTGCTAATTTCTTCATGAGTTGCATCTACGGGTATTTCTAAAATTTCATAATAATTTTTATTATCATTCATGATCATTATCTCTACATTAAGTTATAAGTTTCTGTATTATTCTATCAAAGCTTACCACAAGTTTAGAATGTGGGAATTCCATGATAAGAGGTCGTCTTTTTTTCACACTTTGCCAGACGGATGCATCGTAATCCAAGTAACCTAAATATTCTAAATCAATACCAAAATATTTTTTACAGATAGTTTTAATAGAAAAGCCAATATCAATGTCAGCTTGGCTACGGGCCTGATTCATAATGAGGTGAGGGCGGAATTTTGTAATTTCTTGAGACAGCTTTTCTCCCATCTCAGGATTAAGTTCTGTTACTTTTTTGATCATATCTACAGGCGAAAGAGAGGCAGACATTTTGCTATTCATCACTTGATTCAGGAGCGGTTCAATATCTAAGAGCTCTTCCATGGTTTTTAGTCTACGATAATAGGCGGCTTTGATAAAACGGTAAGTATTCTCGATAGAAGTTGGTTCAGGCAGGATAGTGAGGATTCCTTTATCTGCTGTAAGAAAAAAATCTAAAGTATTAAAAGAAGTCCCAGCTCCTAAATCCAGAATAATATAATCCACATCTAGTTCCGAAAGACTGGCAAGAATTTTGTTTTTATGCAAATGCTTAAGATTTGCAATACCCAGTTCATCTTGAGCACCACTAATCATCCAAAGATTAGGAGAAAGAGTGGGAGTGAGTAAATCTTTCATGGATTTTACTTTCTTGTTAAGATAATCAGAAAGTGTCAGTTCGGGAATACCTACTCCTAGGCAGGTGTGTAGATTGGCACCTCCTAAGTCTAAATCAATACAAACAACTTTTTTTCCCAGCAAAGCTAGACTTAAGGAAAGATTGGCCGTAACCATACTTTTCCCAACACCTCCCTTTCCGCCACCTACGGCCCAAATAGGAGGACGTTTTTTAGAAGTGGGATGATTTTCGCTCTCATGTGTAAACAAACAGGATCCTTAGAAAATAAAATTAATCTTTTTTTATTATAGAACTAAATAATTATTTTTAAAGGAAAAACATTGCTGTATTTTTAATTATCAAAAAGAGGTTCCTATGCAAGAAGAAAAGATCAGGTTAACTCAAAAAGTGAAATGTGCAGGTTGTGCCGCTAAAATCCCACCTGAACTGCTAAAAGAAGCTCTGCAAGGAATTGTCTGGCCTCAGGTTTCCAGTGCTCAACAAGTGCTTGTAGGCTTTTCAGGCTCTGATGATGCAGGGGTTTTTAAGTTATCAGATGATTTAGCTTTGGTTCAAACTACCGATTTTTTCCCTCCCGTAGTGGATGATCCTTTTCTGTATGGTCAGATAGCGGCAACCAATGCCCTAAGTGATGTTTACGCTATGGGTGGTATTCCCATGAGTGCACTTAATTTGGTGGGATATCCCATCGATTTAGGAGCAGAAATACTGAGAGAAATCTTACAAGGAGGAAATGCGGCGTTGCAAAAAGCGGATTGCGCTTTGCTAGGAGGCCACTCTATTAATATAAGTGAAATGATTTATGGTTTAGCAGTCACAGGAAAAATTCACCCTCGTGATATTAAAACTAATGCTCATGCCCAAGCAGGAGATGTCATTATTTTAACCAAAGCTTTGGGCACAGGAGTTTTAAATACTGCGATCAAGCGTGGAAATTTGAATCCAGAATATTATAAGGGACTCATTGAATCGATGACGAGGCTTAATGCAAGTGCTTCCTCTCTCATGCTGAAGTATAAAACTCATGCCTGTACTGACATTACAGGTTTTGGACTTATGGGGCACGCTATGCAGTTGGCTTTGGCCAGTGGAGTGGCTTTAAAATTAAGTGCTCAAAATCTTCCCTTACTTAAAGGGGCCACTTGGGCTGTGCAAAATGAATTTGTCACAGGAGGAGCGCAAGCAAATCGTCGCTATACCGAAGCTTTTTTACGACTCCATCCAGAACTATCCCCTGAAATAACAGCACTTCTTTTTGATCCACAATCATCAGGAGGTCTTTTTATTTGTGTGGCAGAAAAAGAGGCCCTTCTTTTAGAAAAAACTTTAAGATCAGCAGGGGATGAAAAAGCTACTATTATTGGACAAGTTCTTCCTTCGTCAATGGATAAACCCGCAGGCACTATTGTCGTGGATTTATGACAGCTTCCCTAAGATTAGAAGATATTGCACCTCTGGGGCCTCATTTAGGTATAGATGAATTTCTAGAATCGCTACAACAGCAAGAAATGAGTATTTTTGATGTTCGCTCGCCTCAAGAATTTTACCAAAATGCTATCCCCACAAGTTTAAATGTTCCTATTTTGGATGATGAAGAAAGACGACAGGTAGGAATTTGTTACAAACACGTATCAAAAGAAAAAGCTATCTCCATGGCCTATGAATATGCTCAAAAAAAAGAAGCAGATTTTTTACGGGCTTTTGCAGGACAAAAAAAAGTTATTATTTATTGTTGGAGAGGAGGAGGGCGTAGTCGTTATGTGGCCCATCTTTTAAGACAAAAAGGAATTGATGCCGTTTTTTTGCAAGGGGGACAAAAAGCTTTTCGAACAAGAGTTTATCAAGCTCTTTATATTGAAAAGATAAACGTACTCACTTTGTCAGGACTAACTGGAGTAGGCAAATCAGAACTCTTAGAATTGTTGCAAAAAAATTATCCAGAAATTCCTGTTTTACATATAGAAAAAGCGGCAGGTCATGCGTCTTCTGTTTTTGGAGAAGTCCGTTTCAAAAATCGCGGAATAAATCTGCCTTCATCGCAGGAAAAATTTGAAAGTCATCTGTATTTGCAAATGCTTCCTTATTTTCAACACGGAAAGAAAATTATCTTTTTGGCAGAGGCCGAAAGTCGCAAAATTGGAAATTTTGTGATTCCTCCTACTCTCATGCAAGCGATTGCGCAAGAAGAGCATATTGAAATATCCTGTTCTTTACCTTTACGGATTCAACGACTGCAGGAGGAATATTTCCCTTTGAGTCATCCTCAGGCGGCGCAAGAAATTTCCCATGCATTGGAGTATCTCAAGAGAGTTTTAGGTGGTGAAAAGTTACAGCAATATAAAAATTTGATTAAAGAAAAAAAATATGCCGACTTTTTACAAAGAATTTTGTTAGAATATTATGATAAAAATTATCGAAGAATGAAAAAAGAGGCAAAAGCTAAGGTAGAGTATGTCTCATTGCTAAAGGCAGTAGAGCAGGTCATAAAAATATATAATGATTTTAAAAAATAGGGAGTTCCTTATGTTGCGATTTATTCTTTTAGCATTATTTTCTATGGGTGTTATGGCCAAATCCAGTGACATTCCTGACCGAAGAGAATTTCCCATAAATACACAGATTAATCCTTGTGACGATTTTTATGCCTATGCCTGTTCCAATGTGATTGATTCGTTTGAGTTGCGAGAAGATCGTAGTCGCCATGTTTTTGCCTTTAATGATTCCAGTGAAAGAATTTTGAAAAAGAAAATGACTTTTTTTGAAGAACTTAAAAATAAAAAAGAAGCTTCTCCTCGTTTAACTATGGTGCAACAAAACTACCTTGCCTGTTTAGATGTTAAAGCTAGAGGTCATGAAGAAAATGAATATATCAAAAAGTTAAAAAATCAAATGGACGCTATTAAAACTCATGTAGAGTTTCAGAAATTTCTAGGTAAAAATATTATTACAGGAGATCCAACCTTCTTTTCAATTGGGACTGATGCTAATTTAAAAAATTCAGATTTCAATGATTTTATCATTGTTCCAGATTTTCTTTCTTTGCCTCATCGCAAGTATTATCAAAATGCAGAACTCATGAAAGAGTATCTTGTCTTTGCTACAGAATTTTTTCAAATATTAGGATTTTCTTCTCCAACCAGCAGAGCGCAAGAGGTTTTAACATTAGAAAAAAAATATGCAGACATTTATCCTTTACCTGAAGAATGGAGAGAGCTTTGGAGTCAATCCACACAGATTTCCAGACAGGATTTAATTAACAAGTATCCTTCTTTTTATCTCCAAGATGTTTTAAAAAGAGTTCCTGCGGAAACCCTTATTCGCCATATGGTGCCTAAGTCCTATGATTTTTTTCAGGAGATCTTGCAAAAAACACCACTGGAAACACTTAAAGACCTTTATCTTTTTTATGCATTAGCACCTGTTTTAGATCAAGCGTATCCAGATTTTTTTAAGATAGGTTTTAATTTAAAGCACAAATATTTAGGTGGGCCTGCGAATCGTAGTGAGTTGAAAGAAGAATGTTCTAAAGAAGTGATGTCTCATTTTTCTAAAGAAGTGGATGAGAGTATGTTGCCCATTTTATTCCCCCACTTTTCTAAAGAAAAATTTGTCTCTCTGTTGGAGAAAGTTAGAAAATCTATGTTAGTACAGTTACAAAAAAATAAATGGCTAAGCCCCAAGGGACGCCGAGGTGCTATTCAAAAAATGCAGAATGTGAGTTATCAAGTCGTGAGTCCAGATTCAGAAGAGGAATGGGATTTTCTCTTACCTGCCAGTTACTTCCCTGATCGTTATATTGAAAATAATAGAATTTATTCTATGGTGGTAACAGATAAGACGCTTAGTGAACTTGGTAAAAAAAGAAATAAGAAAGAGTGGTCAATGAATCCACTGATTGTGAATGCTTATTATAGTTCTTCCGATCATAAGTTTGTAATGCCCATAGGTATTTTACAATATCCTTTTTATGATGAAACTCTCTCGGCCGCTGAAAATTTAGGTGCGGTCGGTTTTGTGGTAGGGCACGAGTTAGGTCACGCTATTGATGATCAAGGAGCAAAATTTGATGCTAAAGGAGCTCTCAAGCAGTGGATGAGTGATAGTGATATTAAAAAATTTCAAGAGAGAGGTTCAGCTCTTAAGAAATTTTTTGCAGAAGCTTGGCATAATCCTGAACTTACTCAAGGAGAAAATATTGGTGATCTCACAGGACTCAACTTCGCTTATGAGGCCGCCTTTCCAAGTGGCACAGGAAGTGTTGAAGATAAAAAGAAATTTTTCTTACAGGCTACAAGAGTTTGGTGTGCGGTAGCTCGACCTTCCGAGAGAGAACTTCGACTTAAAACTGATCCTCATGCTCAGCCTCCTGAGCGTCCCAGTATTGTGATGAAACATATAGATGGTTTTCAAGAAGCTTATCAGTGTAAAGCAGGGGATAAAATGTTTTTACCGAAGAAAGAACGAGTTTCTATTTGGTAAACTGCTGGGTTAAACAATTAAGTTTAAGTTTCCCTTGAGAAATGATGGCTCCTCCTTTAAACCGAACAATAAGTTTGTCTTCATCGCTATGAACTCTTTTTATATAGGGTAATTCTGCAATTCCAGCTAAACGATCAATGGGATGAGTTAATTTATCGGCCCACTTAGGGATAAGAGAGTTAAAAGCGTAGGCAAGAGAGAATTTTATATGAGATTCAATGAGGCCATCTTGATGGCGTTTTTGGTAAGCACGCAGACTTTCTTTTACAGCATAATAAACATCAGATCCTAATTGTTTTACATTATTCATTATTTGATGAAGTTCAGACGCACTCGCATTTTTTTCTATAAATTGTAGTTTAGTTAGAGTCAGACTTCCTTCATTTGTTCTTAACATATTAAGCTTAATAGCTGTTTTGCCAGATTCGGTTATAAAAGACACATAGATATTTTTATTTTTTTCTTCATAAGTAATGTGACGATTGTTATTAAATAGTTCTAAAACATCTCCGCGGGTAAAAATTTTTTCTATAGGAATGAGCTTTGTCATTTTT
>JAGOVR010000141.1 GCA_018060635.1 Bacteriovoracaceae bacterium | reverse complement strand
CAACTATACATTCCTGCTCTTTTTTCCATGAGAGATGGCCTTGGTCCCATCACTTTGACTTGGCCAAAATGAGTAGTAATCATCTGTGTGAGAAGATCTGTAGCTAAAGTAGCACTCTGCATAGCTCTTTCTTGAAACCTAGAATGAAAATAAAGACTGATAACTTTTGCATAAGGAGGAACATCTACTATTTTACGACGCTCTAATTCTTTTTCATAAAAAGAATTAAGACTCCCTTTTTGAGCATGGAGAAAAACCTCACTTTCACTGTTGAGTGTTTGAATAAGAACTTTACTGTGATCGCCAAAACGACCTGATCTCCCTGCTACTTGAGTAATCATTTGAAAGATTTTTTCCTCAGCTCTAAAATCAGAGGAATGAAGTTGAGCATCAATACCTAAAATCAAAACAAGATTAACACGTTTAAAATTATGTCCTTTGGATAACATCTGCGTTCCTACCATAATATCAATTTTGTGTTCATGAAAATCTTGCAAACGCTCTTTAAGCTCTGTAAAAGTTTTAATTTCATCTCGATCAAATCTTGCTATTTTAGCTTGCTGAAAGCATAGAGATAAAACTTCATGTACTTTCTCTGTTCCAAAACCCTTTTGCAATAAACTGAGCGACTGGCACTTGGGACACTGTTCAGGAATAGGAATATCAAAAGTACAGTACTGACAAAAAAGCTTTTGCTTTTCTTTGTAATAGCGCAAATGAGAAGTACAATTAGGACAATCAAAATAATGAGCACAAGAGCGACATTGAATATGGTGAGCAAATCCTAACCTATTTAAAAAAACTAAGACTTGTTCTTTTTTTTTAAGTGCTTCATCAATGGCTTGTAAACTTTTTTCATGCAGTGGCCAAAAAGGATCTTGCCCTTTTTTACTATGAGGAGCTAAAACATCAATAAGTTCAATAGCAGGCAAAGTGGCTGACCCAATTCTATTTTTAAGTTCATAATAGTTTTCTGTTTGATAAAATCTCATATAGGTTTCAAGAGAAGGTGTGGCTGAACCTAAAATAATGGGGATTTTAAGAAGACTAGCTTTTTTAATGGCGACATCTCTGCCGTGATAAGTAAAACGATCTTCTTGTTTAAAAGAATTATCATGCTCTTCATCTACTACAATTAAGCCTAAATTATTAATGGGAAGAAAAACCGCACTACGCACTCCTAAAACAAGTTTAGGCGAATGATCTTCTTGTAAAAGCTTCCACAATCCATAACGATCTGAGGAACTCAGTTCACTATGATAAGTGTAAATCGGAACTGATAAATATTTTTCAAAAACTTCTGTAAACTGTGGCGTTAAATTAATCTCTGGGAGTAAAAAAAGAATAGATTTATTTTTTTGTAAAACTTCTAAAATAATTTTTAAATAAACAATAGTTTTTCCACTACCTGTAATACCATGCAGAAGACTCTGAGAAAAAACATCTAAGTTTTTATTTTTTAATTTTTCAAAAACAGCTATTTGCTCTGAGGTTAAAGTAAATTCAAACTCTTCATTTTTTCCTTGATAATATTTAAGTTTTCGAGGGCGTTTCAAAATCTTAGGCAAAATATCAAAAATAAGTTGGCCTAAGCTGTAATGATAATATTGTGACAACCATTCAAAAAGCTCTAAATCTTTTTGATCAATTAAAATTTCTTGTGTCTCTACCCCTATAATAGATTTTATTTCTCCCGTAAAATTGGGATTTTCTGTCTCTAATCTTAAAACACAACCCCTTTCTTTTCTTTTTCCTAAGGGAACTTGGACTAGACTCCCTACTTTCAAATCATCTACATAACTGTAAGTTAATAAACCTTTGTTAAAAGGAGAATTAACTGCAACTGTGTAAAATTTTGTCATTAAAAAATAGTTTCTAAAATTGTATGATTAGAAAATGAAGCCATTTCTTTTTTTCTTTTATCATAGATAAAAAAGAGATTGTCTACTGCTTCCAAATATTTTACAGACATCACTTCTAAAAGATAAGCGTTTTCTTTTTGAGCTGTTTGCCATTTTATGAATTGGGGAGTTTTTTGTCCTTTGATATAACGATACTGCTCAAAAGAAAATTTAAACGAATCATCTAAAGATAACTCACGCAAAAGATGATCTTCATGAGTAAAAAAAGCATTGATGGAATCTTTTTTAAACTGTAAGTAAAAATCTCCCTGTTGTAATACTATGCTGGTATAGGGATTTTCCTTATACATACTTTGAGTAAACAACCCCTGATTCATCGCTATTTTTTCATTGCGCTCTAATGCTAACTTATAATCTAACAACCAAGTCTCTTTTTCTTTATTTAAAATATTTTGATTATAATCGACTGGCACTTTTTGTTTTTTTAAGATCTCTAACATAAAATCTGCTTTATTTAAAAAGAGAGATGTTAACGAAGCATAAAAAAATTGTTTCTCTGGACTTGCACTGTGAGCACTTATAAAAGAAGTAAAATTAGGATAATAACTTACTTTTAAAGGTTTTTTTCTTAATGAATCTTTTTCATCATAAAACGTAACTAAAATCTTAAAAACATCTGAGGAAGCCAGTGGTGTTGCCTCTTTATATAAAAGAATAACATCTGCTAGTTGGTGTTGTTCTTTTATATGTAAATTAATAGTTACGTGTTTTGACCCTAAGTCAGGATTACTACCATTTTTAAATAAAGATTCTACAGGTGGAATATAGGCATAAAGAGAAATAGAATAAAGGAACAGTAATTTTAATAAAATAATTTTAAGCATAAAATTCCAACTTTTTTTGTATAAGACTAATCATCTCTTTTCTATATTTAGGATCTCTTAAAGCAAACTCTAAAACCGCTGATAAATAACTTGTAACATTTCCTGTATCAAATCTTTCTCCTGTAAAGGCATAGGCCATGACATTTTTTTCTTGGCTCATAAGATCTATAGCATCTGTTAATTGATATTCTCCTAGCGCCCCTATTTTTATTTTTTTAAGATAAGTAAAAATATCACTGGTAAAAATATACCTCCCCGGTGTAGCTAAACGAGATGGTGCTAATTCAGGCTTAGGCTTTTCTACCATGCCACTCATTTTAAATAATTTTGAATCTTTCTCATCTTGCTTGCCTACAATCACTCCATACTTCAAAGTATCTTCTAAGGGAATTTCCATAACTCCTATCACTGAAGCTTGCCGTGCTATAGCTATTTCCATCAATTGTTTTGTGACGGCAGGAGTGCCTAACATAATTTCATCGCCCAATAAGACGGCAAATGTCTCTCCTGCTAATTGTTTTTCGGCGCACAAAACAGCATGGCCTAGACCTAGTTGTTCCTTCTGCAAGATGGTAGTCACTTCAATTTTTTCTAACAAAGAAAAATAATGCTCATGCTGTTCCCAGCTATTTTTTTGTTTTAAAAAATTTTCTAACTGCTTGTTAGGTTTAAAATAATTTGTAATGGCTTCTTTACCTTCTGAACTAACAAAAATAAGCTCCTTGATACCTGCTGAGATCACTTCTTCTACTACATACTGAATCATGGGAACATTTATAATGGGAATAAGCTCTTTAGGAACTACTTTAGTTACGGGCAAAAAA
>JAGOVR010000140.1 GCA_018060635.1 Bacteriovoracaceae bacterium | reverse complement strand
TAACGCTTAAAGGAGTAGAAGGATTGAGAGAAAATCCTACACTAGGGTATATGTTTTTTAATTTTTGAATCATACGATCGTGATGGTGGCAAGCTTCCCAATGAAAAGTAAAATTATGAATTTTAATTTTTTCAAACTGATCAGCAAAAAAATCAGGATTTGTTACCATAAAATGAGCATCTAAAGGTTTTAAAGTCGCTTGTGCTATTTTTTCTACGATAGGCAAGCCAAAAGTTAAATTGGGAACAAAGTGGCCATCCATAATGTCTAAATGAAACCAAAGATCCTGACAATTTTTAAAAATATCTAATTCTTTTTGAATTTCTAAAAAATTACAAGAAAGAAGGCTAGGAGAAATAATAGTCATAAAAATTCCTTTTCATCCAATATAATAGGTTCTCGTAAACCTTTCAAGAATTCACTATCTTTGCATGGTTTTTTTCCCTCTGCTTGTACTTGTAGTAAACGCAGTGTCCCCTTTTTACAGCCTACTAAAATTTTGTGCTTATGTGTTTCAACTTTTCCGCAAGGCACATCTTCAGGACTTTCCTCTAGTTGCAGTACCTTTATTTTTTTACCTTGGGATAAAAAATAAGTTCCAGGCCATGGATTAAGTGCTCTGACTTGGTTGATAAGATTTTTTATTTCATTATTTTTGAAGTCTAAAAACCCTTGCTCTTTTTTTAAGCTAGGAGCAAAGGTAACCTGATCTTCATCCTGCTTGGTAAGAGATATATTTTTAGTATGTAATTGAGCTAAAAATTTAAAGGCAGTACTTGCACAAACATCTTCAAATTTCAGACTCAAGCTCTCTAGATTGTCACTAGGTGCAATAGTTATTTCCTCTTTTAGGGCAATATCTCCTGCATCCATTTTTTTTACCATTTTTTGAATAGAGATACCTGTTATATGATCGCCACGCAGTAATGCATATTGAATAGGAGCCGCCCCTCTGTACTTAGGGAGAAGAGAGGTATGAATATTAAAACAACCCAGTTTTGGTAAATTTAATATTTCTTCACTTAAAAAACCTGAAAAAGCAAAAACTAATATTATGTCAGGGCTTAGATGGCGTATTTCAGAAATAAGATTTATGTCACTTGCAATATGACCTGTTTGTCTCAAAGGAATATTATTTTTTTTAGCAAATTCCGCAGTGGCAGGAGGAGTGAGAATGAGTTTCCTTCCCGCAGGTTTATCAGGAGGAGTTATGATCATAAGGAGATCCACTAAAGGATTTTTAACAAGCATATTTAAAGTGGGAAGACAAAGTGCTGGAGTTCCACAAAAAATTATTTTTATTTTTTCCATAATTAAGTTAACTTTTTATTTTTATAAAAACTAAAAATGAGGTAACAAGAAAATAAGAATATAATAGCAAAGCTAGCCACCATAGGAGGTAAAAATCCTGATATTCCTAGGGTGCGGGTAAAAGACTGTAAAAGCCAAAATAAAAGAGTAAAGATAAAAGCAAACGTCACGTTCTTACCAAAACTAGCCTGTCTTCGGTTAGGTTTAAAGACACCTGTGATAGGGATGAGGGAAAAGATCAGACATAAAAGACAAGAAGAAAATTTATCAAAATAAAGCATTTCATATTCATTAGAATTAATGCCAGAAGTATTAATGATAGAAATAAAACGGTGTAATTTTATAATATTAAGAGCTGTAATATCAGCATCAATTTGATCGAAATTTTCAGGTGTTTCGGATAATTCTAAATCCATTTTTTTATTAAAATTTGTTTTAGGAAAACTTTTGCTATCGAGATAGTGAGTATCAATGACATTATTAAATCGCCATGTAGTATCTTTCATATAGTGAGCTGAATTTGCAGAGATAAGCCTTAAGATTTTTTTATCATGACTGACAAAATACAATTTTATTCCACTTAGTTTTTTTAATTTTTTTTCATACAGATCAAAAAGGACGTAATAATTCTGACTTTTATACCAAATTTGTCCTGTGTTAGAGGAAACATTTCTTTTTATACTGACAGTTTCACTCTTACCAAATTTGCTAGCATTTTCAGGAGAATGCCTTAAGTAGAGATATTTTACTCGAGGCTCTATAAAAGAAGTATTAACAAACTGGATAAAAGTAATAGTAAGAGCAATTTGAGAAATGAGGATAATAAAATTAAAAGAGGAAAATCCAGAAGCGGCAATAACAGTAAGTTCATTGCGATTACGCAACTTATTTAAACTAAAAAGTGTTGCAATCAAGCAAGAGACAGGCAGTATCTTAGAAAAAAACATAGGGAGATTAAATAAGTAGTTAAAAATAACTTCCATAGGGGTTACGCTACTGCGCAAAAAACCTGAAACGAGGTCAGCAATAGTAATAAGAATTAAAAGAATAAGAGTAGAAGTGAAAAAAGCTTTCAGCCATTCAAAAATAATTAATTTTTTTAAAATCTTCATTTAAAAACGATAAGCTACAGAAAAGTTTGTTTCTTTTAATTCTTCTCCTGACATAAAAAAATCACTAGTGTTCCTATTAGGTTTAGAATATTTAAAAGCTAGTTCCAAAGTTAGTTTAGGTGATAACCAAGAGACACCGTAACCATAGCCTTTTTCTCCTATATCTTTGTCGTCAAAAAATCCAATTCTAAAAAAAATATCTTTCAAGGCCGTAACTTGTAATCCTGTTTTTAAAATAGTGGCATTTGAAATACTTTTAGCTGTATTACCTCCTGCATCAGCTAAAAGAGCAAAAACGGGGCCGATAAGGTACTGCGCCCCCACCAAATAACGTTGCCCTCCTCCTGCTCCTTTGAAAGCATTTTGAAAAACAGCCCCTAGAATAAATTTGTCATTGGGGACATAGGTAAAACCTGCATCTACTTTATGATATTTTTGTTTTTGCAGGCTAGTAGCACCTTGTTCTATTTGATCTTCGGTGTAGTGATAAAGAAGTCCAAAAGAAGCTTTTTTATTAATGCGAGTTGCTACACTAGTGGATAAGCGTTTCCTTTTTTCTCTTCCTTCTTGAGCAAAAATAAGTCCTCCAGCACCTTTAATTTTAGTGCGAGTATCTGCCATAATAAGACCTGTTTGGTGTGAATCTTTTTTGAAAGATCTTTCGGAGAAATTTCTAGAACTATGAGGACTTGAAAGTTTTAGCCAACTTCTTTGAAAATAAAGAGAAGTATCTTCAAAAAATGCGACAGGAGCTGGATTGAGTAAAACCGACTCATGGAGCAAGAGGGAGCCTATTCCTGCTCCCGCTGTACTTTTAAGCCGTGTTGTTTCAAAATCACGAACTCTAGCTGTAAGGGAAAGGCTTAAAAAAAAGAAGAGAAAAGATGCGGATATTTTTAGATTTTTCATATGGAATAACATACTCTGGTTATTGCAAAGAGTAAAAACATAAGGCAGTAAAAATGAGCATTTCATCTCAAGGTGTTCAAACCATAACAAAAGCATTAATTCCAGTTGCAGGGAAAGGGACTCGTTTTTTGCCCGTAACTAAAGTAGTTCCTAAAGAGCTTATTCCCATTATAAATGTTCCCATGATTCAGTATGTAGTAGAAGAAGTGATCTCAGCAGGTATCAAGGAGCTTATTTTTGTTAGT
>JAGOVR010000033.1 GCA_018060635.1 Bacteriovoracaceae bacterium | reverse complement strand
GCTTACGGTTATGTTAATACCAAGTCTTTTATTATCTTTCGGAGACTCACCAGTTTAGAGTCTGAAAAAGATTTTTTTTTAATAAATTCTCTCAAGCATAAGTTAGAAAAGGCACTGGAGAAAAGAAAAAATCTCCCACAGTTTCAGGCCAGTTTTCGCTGGATTTTTGCAGAGGCGGATGATCTTCCAGGTCTTATTATAGATAGATTTTTAATTGAAACGGCAGTTGGCAAAAAACAAGTTTTATCTTTACAAGTTAATACGGCAGGGATGCAGGCGATGTTAAAAGATCCTTTACTTCTTTTGCAAGAAGTAACTTCCAAGTATTTTAATATTACATGGGAAGATACGGCAGTCCTCTTAAGATATGGGAAACATTCTTCAGAGTTTTTATTAGGGGATTCAAACTTACAGGTTTTAAAGTTGGCCCCTTTCCTAGATCTTTCTCAGAGTCAAATAGTTTTAAACTCCTTACTACAGACATTAAAAATGCAGGTAAATTTTATACAAGGTCAAAAAACAGGCTTCTTTCTGGATCAAGCTGATAATATTACGCTCCTTCTAAATCATTTACATAAAAAAGTTGAAACAGAAATAAAAGTTTTAGATTTATTTTGTTATGTGGGACAGTGGGGAGCGGCTATTGCTCACTATTATAAAAAAAAAGGGGCACATTCTCATATAACATTAGTCGATGCCTCAGAGATAGCACTGGATTTGGCCGTTAAAAACATACAAGAACAAGAAGGCCTTGCGACTTCTTTGAAAATGGATATTCAAAAAAAAATAAGAGATATTCCAGATAATTATTACGATATTGTCATTTGTGATCCTCCTGCTTTTATTAAATCTGCTAAAGACAAAACAGCAGGAGAAGAGGCTTATTTAAAACTGAATAGGCAGGCCATTCAAAAAGTAAAAAGAGAAGGCATTTTTGTCACGTGTTCTTGCTCGCATCATTTATCTTCAAAGCAGTTTGATTCTATTATTAAAGAGGTATTGAAGGGGAGAGAAAATTATCACATAATTGAAGGCAGACAAGCTTTAGATCACCCCTTGCTCGCCAACTTTCCAGAAGGGCAGTATTTAAAAGCAAAAATAATTTTATTTTATTAGAAACATTTAAGGATGATATGGATAAAAAAGAAAAAGTACTATTGCTACTTTTAGCAGTGGTGCAGTTTTGTCACATTGTAGATTTTATGGTGCTGATGCCTTTGGGGCCTACCTTACTTCGACTTTTTAAAATAGGAACACAAGAATTTGGAATGCTTATTTCTATTTATACCTTGGCCGCCGCTATCATGAATATCGTGGGAGCTTTTTTTTTGGATCGTATGGACCGAAAAAAAGCCCTGCAAGTTTTTTTTGTAGGTTTTATTTTAGGAACACTTATGTGTGCCCTCTCAGAAAGTTACATCATGCTCCTCATTGCCAGAGGACTGACAGGGGCCTTTGGTGGTCTGGTCAATTCGACAGTTTTATCCATTGTGGCGGATAATTTTGCTGTAGAAAAAAGAGGGCGTGCCATGGGATTTATCATGACTACTTTTAGCGTAGCATCCATTGTGGGAGTTCCTTTTAGTTTATGGTTAGCAGGTCTTTTTAAATGGGAGGCCCCTTTTTATTTTTTAGTGGGGCTTTCTTTACTGGCACTCATTATTTTAAGTTTTTACTTATCACCTCAGCGTAAACATTTACAAAATCAAGTTAAAACATCCCCCTTTCTTCCTTTTAAGGAAGCGTTGTTTGACACCAATCAATCATTTGCCTTGCTCTTCATGTTTTTTCTTATGTTAGGGCATTTTATGATTATTCCCTTTTTAAGTCCTGTGATGGTAGGAAATTTTGGAATTGCCGAAAAACATCTTCCTCTTATTTATCTTTTTGGAGGAGGAGCTAATTTTTTTGCCACTCCTATGATTGGTAAATGGGTGGATAAAAAAGGACGACTTCCTGTTTTTATAACCTTCCTTTTTCTCTCTTTTATTCCTGTTTTCGCACTCACTCATTTGGGGCAAACATCTCTTTTTATTGCTCTTCTCTTTACAACACTTCTGTTTATTACTTCCAGCGGTCGCATGGTTCCTGCTATGGATATTTCGGCTTCAGCCGTTATTATGCAAAAGCGCGGAAGCTTTATGGGAATTTCCATGGCCTTGCAACATTTGGCCATTACCATTGGAACGTCAGTCGCAGGTTATATTATTTTTGTAGAACCCTCAGGACGGATGCAAAATTTTCAAATAGTCGGTTATATGTCTATGGGATTTGTACTGCTTTCTCTTTTCTTTGGAAGGCGAGTGAAAGTCAGGGGATAACTCGTATTAGTCTTTGATAGTTAAATGACATTTACTCATGAGTATTTGATACGTGGCTATCATTTACTCACGCTAGTAAAAAAATAATTTAAAAGAATTTGGAGCGGGTTAAGAGACTCGAACTCTCGACCTTCTGCATGGCAAGCAGACGCTCTAGCCAACTGAGCTAAACCCGCTGAAGACTGTGAGAGGATACGAGGGATAGGCCCTTTTTGTCAATGCAAGAGAGTGAGTTTTTTTCCATGAGCTTCAGGAGAATCAATCACATATTGCGGAAGCATCCAGCCTGAAAGTTCTTGACGAAGCTTAGTATAAATTTCTTTACCTGCCTCTATAGGGAGATAAAAATGCATACCACCACGTACTTGATCGGGGTGATGTAGATAATAAGGGCGCACACCTAAGTGATCAAGTTTAGTGAAAAGATTTTTAAGACTTAAAACATCGTCATTTATATTTTTAAGAAGAACTGATTGACTTAAAAGTTCTAAGGAATAATTTTTAAATTTTTTTATCAGCATTTCAACTTCTGAGTCTAATTCTTGCTCATGATTAGTGTGGATCACTATAATTATTTTTTTGAAATGAGCAGAGAATTCCTCAAGAGTTTCCAAAAGTTTGGTTGTAAACCGAGAAGGCAATATAATAGGCGTGCGGGTGTGGAAGCGAATATACTTGATATGCGGGATGCGACTCAAGGCCTTAAGATAAAAAGATAATTTTTCATCTTCTAAAATAAAAGGATCTCCTCCACTAAAAATAACTTCTTCAATCTCTTTGTGCGTCTCTAAGTACTCAAGGGTTTTTTGAAAATCATTTTTAAAGAGAGGATCTAGTGGGGAAAGTTCATTTTTACGAAAACAGTAACGACAAAGAATGGGGCAAATAGAAGTAGGTAAAAAAAGCACTCTATTTTGATAACGATGAATAATTTGAGAGGCTTGCGCCCGAGAGTGATCTCCAATGGGATCAATGAGTCCTTCAGAGGAATTTTCTTTGGCATCAGGAATAAATTGTTTGGCCAAAGCTGAATCCATTCCCCATTTTTTTATTTTTTGGGCAAAGGAGATTGGAATAAAAACAGGGTAGGAAAGATCAGAGGGCCCCGTTGTATTAAAAAAACTAGAAACTTCTTTTGGAGTTCGTAAGGCACTACGCATTTCATCTTGCCAAGTTAAAAGAGAAGTTAAAGTAGTTTGCATAAAATTAGTTTTTTTGTTTTTCCATTTTATAACGGCGCATAGAAAGGTAAGAAGTTCCACGAATAAGGATTGCTCCGAATAGGGCCATCCCTGTGAAATGCAAAAGATTAGTTTTCAAACTAAGTCTTCCTCCTTCAGATAAGACATAAAGGATCCATTTAAGTAAAAGGAGATGAGCTATAAGAATCAATCCTTTTTCTACCCATTCCATTATTTTTTTCTTATTCATATTTCCATCGTTAGTAGGTCAGGTTTATTTTTTTCTCTAATAATGACAAGCTCTCGTTCCCATTTAGCATACTCTTTCGGCCCAAAAGGTCGCACACTTTTTATTTTTTTTAAAGAGAAAGATTTAACATTATTACTTAAGAGACAGATCCCTTGCAAAATAAGTCCTTGTGGTAAAGGCAGGATGCCATTAGGTACCAAAGGTCTGAAAGTTTCTTTAACACTTCCTCCTTTGTACTCAATTTCTACAGGATTACGCAGACGCACTTCTTGCGCTAAAAAACTAAATTCAGAAGGGAGAGAGAAGTTTTTAAGTTCAGAAAAATCAGTAAGACGAAAGAGATAGGATTTTATACGTGCTGTTTCTTTTTTCATGTCACATACCCAAGGCAGGCGACTTACCACTTTAAGGCAAGCCAAAGCGTCATCATAAGCTCTATGATGTTTTTCCATTTTTATTTCAAAAAAATCACACAAAGTAGAGAGTTTAAAGTTTTTAGGAGGAAGGTTTTTTTTACTTAAAACTTGTCTTGCCAGTCTGCAAGAATCATAAACGGCAGATGTCGTCCAAGGTAATTTTTCTTCATGCATTCCATAAACCAAAAAACCTAAATCAAAAGCCGCGTTGTGTGCGACCAAGGGAAGGTTTTCACAGAAAGTTAAAAAGTGAGGTAAGAGATTTGCAAGTGTCGGAGCGTTTGCCACCATTTCAGCCGTGATGCCATGAATAGATTCAGCCAGTTCAGGGATATCTCTTTCAGGATTAATGAGGCTAGTAAAAACGTCAACACTGCCATCAGGTTTTATTTTTATGGCAGAAATTTCGCAAGCCTTATCCATGATTGGAGAAAGCCCTGTAGTTTCTAAGTCTAAAAAAACAGCACCTTCTGGAAAGAAGGCGAAAACACCCTTTTTTTCATGATCACTTAGGAGGGGAGGAGTTAAGCTATTGGTTTGAATTTTATATCCTTTTTTATCTAAATTTGAGCTTAACCTAACGCAAAGAGTAAGACCTGTCGAATTCTTTTATAAAATAAGCGGCCTTAAGTTGACATAACCACCCGAAAAAACTAAAAATTTTCTGTCTTATTAAAAGGATATTTATGAAACAGTTTGATGTCGTAGTCCTAGGAGCAGGTCCTGGGGGATATATTGCGGCTATTCGTGCCTCACAGCTTGGTAAAAAAGTGGCCATTATTGAAAAAGAAAAATTAGGGGGAGTATGCCTTAACAAAGGTTGTATTCCTACTAAAGCAGAACTTAAGGCCGCTCACAGTGTGCATGAATTAAAAGGGCTTAAAGATTTAGGAATTGATGTCGAAGTAAAAAGTTTAAATGGGTCAGTCGCTGTGAAACGCGCCATGGGAGTAGCCGATCGCATTTCTAAAGGCGTGGGCTTTCTCATGAAGAAAAATAATATCGAAGTGATTATAGGCGAAGGTGTTTTAACTTCTGCACAAAAAATCAATATTAAAACAGCCAGTGGTGAGGAAGAAGTTTCTGCTGATAAAATTATTGTGGCCACTGGGGCCCAGTACAAAACTTTTCCAGGTCTTGAACATGATGGGAAAAGACTGATTGGTGCTTGGGAAGCGGTGAGAATGGAAAAACTTCCTAAATCTATAGGGATTATAGGAGCTGGGGCCATTGGTGTGGAGTTTGCTTATTTTTGGAATGCCTTTGGTGTGGATGTGCATATTTTTGAATTACAAAAACATCTTTTACCTATTGAAGATGAAGAATCTTCCCTAGAGTTGGAAAAACATTATAAAAAATATGGCATTAAGATGAGTTTAGGGATTGAGAAAGTGCGTGCGCAAAATAATGGAGATGATGTCAGTATTTTTGTCACAGAAGCAGGAAAAGAAATTGAGCATAAATTTGAAATGGGACTGATTGCTGTGGGGATGACGGGCAGTATTCAAAATATTGGTTTAGAGAAAGTGGGCGTGCAAACGGAAAAAGGTTTCATCAAAGTGAATGAATTTTATCAAACTACTATTCCTTCTATTTATGCTATTGGTGATGTGTCTGGCCCACCTCTGTTAGCTCACGCCGCCTCTCATGAAGGAGTTGTGGCGGCTGAACATTTGGCAGGACTTCATCCCCATGCTTTAGATAAAATGAATATTCCAGGGTGCACCTACTGTCAGCCTCAAGTGGCCAGTGTGGGTTACACGGAAAAAGCTTTAAAAGAAAAAGGTATAAAATATAAAGCAGGCAAAATCCCTTTTGTGGCCAATGGAAAAGCACTGGCCTCAGATGAAAAAGATGGATTTATAAAAGTTCTGCTAGGTGAGTATGGTGAGCTGTTAGGTGCGCATATTGTGGGAGCGCAAGCGACAGAGCTTATTCATGAGTATGTTCTCATGCGTACTATGGAAGGAATTGATGAAGATATTATGAACACTGTTCATCCTCATCCCACTTTGGGTGAATTTTTAGGTGAAGCAGTGATGGTAGCAAACGGTAGAGCCCTTAATTTTTAGGAGTTTTTTATGGCACGTATGGAAATTGTTATGCCGCAAATGGGAGAGTCCATTACTACAGGGACCATTACTAAGTGGACTAAAAAAGCAGGAGACATGATTGCGATGGATGAAATTCTCTTAGAGATTTCAACTGATAAAGTCGAATCAGAAATTCCAGCTCCTATTGCAGGTCGAGTAGAGCGCATTTTATTTCCAGAAGGGGCCACCATTGATGTGGGCAAACTGATTGCTGAAATTGAAGATGATCCTAAAAATGTTCTTTTTGCTGGAGGAACAGAAAGTGCAGCTCCTGCGGCTACCGCGCCTAAAGCTGAAGCTAAAAAAGAAATAGTAGCCGCTCCGACTGCTATTTCTGATACCAAGTCTAATAAATTTTTTACTCCTCTTGTGAAAGCTATGGCCAAAGAAACGGGAGTTCCTTTGTCGGAACTAGAAAATATTACGGGAAGTGGTTCTGCAGGGAGAGTGAATCGTCACGATTTTGAAACTTATTTAAGTTCCCGTTCACAAAATACGTTAGCTTCCACACCTGCAACAACGAAACCAGTACCTGCTTCCACTGCGGTAGCTCCTTCTGGTCGCGTAGAAATTATTCCTATGGATAATATGCGTAAGGCTATTGCTCGTAATATGATAACGTCCAAAACTACGGCCCCTCATGTGAATTCCATTGGCGAAGTGGACATGAGTCATTTGGTAAAATTCCGTGAAACCATTAAGAATGAATTTGAAAAACAGGAAGGATTTTAACTTACCTATACGCCTTTCATTATCCAAGCACTCATTATGGCCCTCAAGCAATATCCGATGGTCAATGCTTCTATTGATGGTGACAATATTGTAATTAAAAAAGACATTAATTTAGGTTTTGCTGTAGCCGTTCCTGGGAATGGTCTGGTTGTTCCTGTGATTAAAAATTCTGATTCTCTTAATATGTTAGGCATTTGTAGAGTGGTAAATGATTTAGCTCTTAAAGCACGAGCGAAAAAACTAACGATGGACAATTTGCAAGGAGGAACTTTCACGTTCACTAACGTAGGAAGTTTCGGAACACTCATGGCAACTCCTGTAATTTTACAACCACAAGTAGGTATTTACGCTTCAGGAGTTATTCAGAAACGCCCTGTGGTGGTGGATGATGCTATTGCTATTCGCTCTATGATGTATGGCACTCACACTTACGATCATCGCCTCGTAGATGGCGAGTTGGGTGGGAAATTTCTAGAAGCGGTTCATGCTCATCTTAAAGAGATGCGGCCTGAAGCTCTCTTTTAATAAAAAAAGAATAAAAAATATTATTCCTAAAAATAATTTCCGTAATTTTTTAACTTGAGCATATAATTTTTACAAAGGGAGTTGTTTGTTAGGTCCCTATTTGCTATGAACATTACATGAAAAAAATAATATACTTAGTTTTATGGGGATTTTATAGTCTCAATGTCATAGCACTGGATTGTACTGACTTTAATTATAAACTTAAATTAGAGCCGAAGTATAATATTTTGGATGCAATTGTTGATAGTAATGAAAATCATGTGATCTGTTTTATAGAAGAAAAAAAAGATAATATTAATGATGAAATATTCGGTTATTGCGGTACGGAGTCTATAGCTCCGTTAGCTTTTTCAGCGGCTAAGCGTAATCAACAGATGGTGACGGTTTTATTATCTTTTGGAGCTGAAGTAACTAAGAAAACATTTCTTGATATTTTAAATTATGGTCCTCGGTGTTTGGATAAGCCTAAAGAAAAGTATCCTCCTTTTCGTTTGGTACTACAACAGCTTGCAGATCATTCTAGCCTGAGTTTTTTTGATGCGTTCTCTCTTATTAAAGAGTTCCCTTACGAAGAGCGTATTATAAAAACTCTTTTAATAAATTCACTAAAAAACTAATTACAGCCTTGTTAAACAAGAATGATAATTGGTATATACGATTCCCTATGCAGAGATTTTTTTTATTAGTGATATGTAGTGTTTATTCTAATGTATCATTTTCCACTATCCAAAATCATTGCCTTGTTTTGGCCCTTCATAAAAATAATACGCCTGTCTTTTCTGGAGAGAAAATCTCTAAGACAGATAGGATGAGAGAAGGGGATCAGTATTTTTTACTAAGTATAGATAATTCCTTTTCAGGGGCACAGGTTTATAGAGTTCTTGATTTGCAAGGAAAAGAGTATGTTTTAAAGCGATATGAAAATGCTGGTTTTGCAAAGAGAGATCAATTGTTGTTAGAGAATTTAAAGAAATTATTTACAGATGATTTTAAGAGGGATATTGGATTTTTAGGCTTAAAGGTTGCGGAAGTGTTAGGAGTCGATAAAGAAGGGAAAGAAATGATGCTCCCTTATTATGAAGGACTTTCTTTAAGTGACTTCTTTTCTAAAAAGATTCATCAGACAGGAGAAAGCTTAAAGATAGACGATGAACTTTACTTAGAAGTCGTCCGAGCTTATGTCATATTACTACAAAAATTAGAGACACAACTTCTTATGTTTTCAGGTTTAAATCTAAAAGTCTCACTACGGGGAGAGTCTATTGAGCAGTTCACCTTGTTGTTGGAGTTGGAGGATTATTCTTACAGACTACACCCTGAAAATTTTATCCTTACATCTGATTTAGAATTAGTCATTATTGATCCAAGATAATAAAAAATTAATCCCAAAGTTTCTCTAAACGCTCTTTCAAAAATTTTTCTTGCCCTTGATGAGTCGGTTTATAGAATTTAGGCAGGTTTTTTTCTTTAGTATAATTTTCTTTCACAAAGTGTTCAGGAAAATTATGAGGGTATTGATAAGATTTTGTCCCAGAAGGCGGATGGTTTTTTAAGTAATCAGGAGTGTCGATAGTGGGATGACTTCTGACATATTCCAAAGCTTCTTCAATAGCCTTATAACTGGCATTGCTTTTAATAGTGGAAGCTAGATAAGTAGTAGCTTGAGAAAGAGTAATACGGGCCTCAGGCATACCAATGCGTTCTACTACTTGTAATGTATTGAGAGCAATTTCCAAAGCACGGGGATCGGCATTGCCAATATCTTCTGAAGCAAAAATTACCAAGCGTCTAGCAATAAATACGGGGTCTTCGCCACCTTCTAACATAATGGCCAGCCACAAGAGGGCGGCGTTAGGGTCACTGCCACGCATACTTTTAATAAAAGCAGAAATCACATCGTAATGACGATCTAAATTTTTATCATAGTGACGAGAGTTTTCTTGTAAGAGTGGTTTGAGAGTTAAAATATCGGTGACATTATTTTCTAACGCAATTTCTACAAAACCTAGGGCTTTTCTAGCATCACCTGAAGAAAATTCTGCAATGAATGTGATAAGATCAGATGAAAGCGTTTGCGAAAGTTTTTGCAAAGCCTGTTGAATAATTTTCTCAATACTTAAAACACTTAGTGTTTTAAGTTCGACTGTTTGTAATCTGGAAAGTAGCGGGCGATTAATGGAGACTCTAGGGTTTTCTGTTGTTGCGCCAATCAAAATAAAATCCCCCACTTCAATGTGCGGAAGAAGAGCATCTTGTTGGGCACGATTAAAACGGTGAATCTCGTCAATGAAAATAATACTCTCTTTTCCTAAACTTTTTTTTATTTCTTGAACAGAGGCAATTAATTTTCTTAGTTCTTGCACACCTGCAAGGACCGCATTAAAAGAATAAAGATCAATCCCTGCCTGCTTTGCTAAAATATGAGCAAGCGTTGTTTTCCCACTACCCGCAGGCCCCCATAAAATCACACTTTTGACTTGTCCTTTTTGTAAAAAAGGATAACGAATGAAAAGGTCTTCTTGTCCGATAAATTCTTGTAAATTTTCTGGGCGTATTTTGTGTGCAAGCGGTGTTGATTTCATTTTAAATTCTCTTTTACAATGCGATTCCAGCTTTGATCTAGGGAGGACATACTACGCTTCCATTTTTTGGAAAGGGTGTCACTTGCATGGTGAAGTCGGTTATAAAAAATTTTCCAAAAAACATTCAACTCTTCCAGGTGTTCGTGAAAATATTTTTCATTATTATAAAATAAAACAGTTTCTTCTAATGGCTTTATAAAATGATTATAAACTTCACTCAGATAAGTGTGATGGGGATTTTGCAATGTTGCATTTAGAAAAAGATGATAATAAATAACAACTTGACGATAGTGCTGATTAAGCTCAGAAAAAGAAACATTAGTGACTTCTATTTTCTGAATAAAAGATAGGAATCTAGAAAGGTTTTCATTTAGCTTTTCTTTTAATTTCATTTCATCTTCACATTTCCCTTGCAGACAAGGATTTTTTTTATTAAAGGAGGCTAGCTGTTTTTGTAAGAGTAAAAGTTCTTGTGTTAATGTTGTGATTTTAGCCTTGCAAAAGTCTATAGGAGAATTTTTTTTGCAAAAATTTTGAATTTTAGTTAAAGAGGCTTTGAGTTCTAGAATCTTAAACTTAAAAGAGATTAGCTCCTTATGTTGAGGGCTTGTTTCTTGTAGCCCCTTATAAAACAAGCTAGGGATCTGTGATAAGTGAGGAGTGGTTGCTTCACAGAAAAAACAGAAAATAAGGAAAAGCAGAAGGTATCTTTTCATTAAGCCTTTTCTAAATGAATCAGGAGCGAAATAGTTTCTTGATCTAGTTCTAAAGTCGTAAAATCTTCAGCATGAGAATATTCTTTTGCCTGTGAATTAATGAGGCTGTCTGCTAATGTTTCATGCCTAATGTAATCTTCTTTTTTTATAAGGGCTTGGACAAATAACTCAAGAAGATCTTTTTGAGCTCCCTTATAAAAGATATGGATATGATCACTGACGGCAAAATTCATTTTTTTTCTTTTTTCTTGAATCAAACGGACAAACTCTCTCGCATACCAACTCATAATGAGATCAGGGTGAGAGGTGAAGTCCATTTGTAAACTAATAAAACGATTGGATTTTACATCAGCGCTTTTAGATTCTCGCAAAATAAGCAGATCTTCTAAAGTTAAAGTTTCTGCTCCGACACAAAGCGTTTCACCATTTTCAATCCGCTCTAGCATTTCTGCAGATAACACTTCAATTTCTTTTTTTATTTCATTTATTCTTTTGCCAAATTTTTTACCTAATATAGGAAGATTAGGCTTTGCATACAGTTTGATATAATCAGATTCTTGATGAGAAGTGAGTATTTTAACCACATTAAGTTCCGCCTGAATGTATTCAGAGAGTTTTAGAATCTCTTTTAAAACTTGTGAGTTTTTATGAATAAGAGTCATGGAGGCAAGAGGTTTCCTTATATTTTCTTTGCGATCTGCACGCAGTTGTCTTCCCAAAAGAATTATTTGTTGCATACGATCGACTGCGTCTTCTAAGCTCGGAACAATAAGTTCTTCTTGAGCGACGGGGTAAGAGCATAAGTGAATAGATTCTTCTTCTTCACAGGAGAATTTTTTTAAAGATAAAAAAATATGTTCAGATAAGAAAGGAGTAAAAGGAGCCATAAGTTTTGCTGTGTCAGTCAGTGTTTTAAATAGGGTAGAGTAGGCCTTTTTCTTATCAGGAGTTAAACCTCCTTCCCAAAAACGTCTGCGATTAAGCCTAATATACCAATTAGTCAGATCATCAATGAAGTTAATAAGTGCAGGGACTACATTGTAAAGACGATAGCTTTCCATTTCTTGTGTCACTTTAAGAGTTAAGCTTTGTAATTTAGACAGAAGCCACTGATCTAAAATGTTTTCAGAAGAAGAAATACTATGTTCTTTCGCATTCCAACCATCTACTTCAGCGTAAGTTTTAAAAAAATTAAAAGCGTTATACCAAGGAAGAAGAACTCGACGGACAACTTCTTTAACTCCATCATCGGTAAAACGTAGTTCTTCACCTCTGACAAGACCTGAATTAATGAGAAAGAGTCTTAAGGCATCGGCTCCATGTAACTCCATAAGAGCGTCAGGTGCGGTATAGTTTTGCAGTCGCTTTGACATTTTTTTACCATCTTTAGCCAGTACTAATCCATTGACGATAACATTTTTAAAAGCAGGTTTTTTAAAAAGGGCAGTGGAGATGACAGTCAGGGTATAAAACCAACCGCGCGTTTGGTCTAATCCTTCAGCAATAAATTCTGCAGGAAAGCCTTCTTTGAAAACATTTTCATTTTCGAAAGGGTAATGAATTTGAGCGTAAGGCATAGAGCCTGATTCAAACCAACAATCAAGGATGTCAGGAATGCGGTGGTATTCACCTTCTTCATTTTCAATTTTAAAAACTAAGGGATCAACATATTCTCGGTGAAGATCTGTAAGTTTTATTCCGCTTAATTTTTGTAATTCAGCAACGGAGCCTACGCATATTTTCTTTCCTGTTATATTATTTTCCCAAATAGGCAGAGGAGTTCCCCAAATACGGTTACGAGAGATGGCCCAATCTCGGGCACCTTTGAGCCAATGACCAAAACGTCCTTCCTTAATATGTTCAGGAACCCAATTAATTTGCTCATTAGATGCTAAGAGTTCTTCACTCATTTGCTCTACTTTCACAAACCAAGAGGGAATCATACGGTAAATAAGAGGAGTGTCTGTTCGTGGGCAAAAAGGATAGCTATGTACAATAGTAGAATGATCAAACAAAACTCCACCATCTTTTAAATATTTAATAATTTCTTTATCAGCATCTTTAATGTAAAGATTTTGATAGGGAGGAGCATCCACCGTAAATTTCCCAAAAACATCTACGGGACAAGGAATAGTTTTGAGCCCATTCAAACGCATAACTCGGTGATCATCTTCTCCAAAAGCGGGAGCTAAATGCACAACTCCTGTTCCGTCAGAGGTTGTGACGTAATCATCATTAAAAATATGAAAAGCACCTTCAGCTTCCAGACTTTCAAAAAAAGAAAAGAGAGGGTGGTAAGAGAGACCTTTTAGTTTGTCTCCCAAAAATGTTTCTAAAATTTCAAAATCCCCTTTTTTTTCAAAAGCAGAAAGGCGATCTTTTGCCAGAATAATTTGTTTTTGTGTTTTTTTATCTAAAACTAAAACGTAATCAATTTTTGCACCAACACATAATCCGACATTCGCAGGCAATGTCCAAGGAGTCGTAGTCCAAGCGGCAATAAATGTTGGTTTTCCCAGCCATTCTTTTTTAAGGGAAAATAAAACAGTTAGAGCAGGGTCTTGTACGTCTTGATAATTAGAACCTGCTTCAAAGTTAGAAAGCACACTTCCAAAAGCCGTGGAGATAGGAACAACTTTACTTCCTTGGTAAATCAGTCCTTGATCCCACAGATTTTTAAAAACCCACCAAACGGATTCCATAAAAGGAGTGTCCATAGTTTTATAATCATTTTTAAAATCTACCCAGCGACCTAAACGGGTAATGGTTTTTTCCCATTC
>JAGOVR010000139.1 GCA_018060635.1 Bacteriovoracaceae bacterium | reverse complement strand
GAACAGGAAAGACAGGCTCAGAAGTTCAAAAACTTTTATCTCCAGACAATTTAGTGGGACCTTTTAATAAGAGAAATCCTCCTACTAAAGAAAATTTAGAAAAAGCAGATGTCGTTATTGTTTTTGTGGCAGGCTCTGAAATTTCTTCTCTGATTCCTTTGCTTCTAGAAACAAATCTCCCTGTTATTTGGGGAAGTACAGGTGTCGTATGGCCTACTGATTTACAAGATAAACTTAAAGCTAAAAATTTATGTTGGATTCACTCGCATAATTTTAGTCTCGCTATGATGATTATAAAAAAGATGCTTTCGTCTTTTAGTGAAATTAAAAATCTCTTGCCTGATGGAAAGTTTAGTTTAAGTGAAACTCACCATGTGCATAAAAAAGATGCTCCTTCAGGTACTGCTCTTTCTATGCAAGAATGGTTAGGCTTTGAAATCCCTCTTACTTCTGTGCGAGAGGGAGATGTTATAGGCATCCATGAACTCATCTTTGAAACAGCCTTTGAAAAAATAAATTTAAAGCATACGGCTAAATCTCGTGCTCTTTTTGCTCAAGGAGCTTTATGGTCAGCTCAACAACTGCTCCAAAAAAAACAAAAAAATGAAATAACTTCAGGTCTTTATCCTTGGTCTATCTTTTTTACATAGTCTAAAAATTAATATTACATTCAGAATATTTCATGTTAGAAAGCCCACAGATTGTTTGCCATTTTATTAAGGAGCTTTCATATGCATTACTTTTTACTAAGTCTGATAACGTTTTGTTTTACTCTTTTTTCCTATGCCACAACCTTTACTGTAACTAGTTCCGCTGACTCAGGACCTGGAACTTTGCGACAAGCGATCCTTGACGCTAATGTATTAATCTCTCCTCCTCATACTATTCTTTTTGGCCAATCTATGACCATTGATCTACAAAGTGATCTGCCTGAAATCACTCAAAGTATAACGATCGATGGCCAGCGAACTAACCAACATAATATTGTCATCAATGCAGGAACAATTAGTTTTATGTCTTTTGCTGGCTTATCCTTAAAAGCGGATAACTGCATTATCAAAGATCTCGAAATTAAAGGCTCTAATAATATTATTACTATGGGTTCTCCTGGAATTTATATTGATTCTTCTCATAATTTAATTATAGGTAATCACCTTCATAATAACGGCATGGGAATTACCATTGAAGATCAAGCCGAAGACAATCAAATCGGGGGCCTAAGTCTTACAGAGCGAAATTTTATCTATGGAAATGTTACTCATGGTATTGATGTTCATCATTGTCCTAATCTCATTCAAAACAATGAAATTACAAGTGGTACAGATGATTTTGGCAATCCACTACAACAAAACGGAATCAATATCATTCCTTTTAATACCAATGCGTCTGGCTGTGAAATTTCAGGAGGAAATGTTATTTCGCGTAATTTAAAAGATGGTATTTTTGCTAGTGCTGGTCAAAATGTATTAATTACGGGAAATATTTTAGAAGCCAATGGTAGCAGTGGTATCCTTATTACTCATACAGCTCAAGGATTTAAAATATCTCAAAATAGTATTTTTGATAACACTGCTTTAGGCATTGATCTTTCTAGTAATCCTTCTGCTTTAGAAGATGGTGTTACTTCTAACGACAGCAATGATGCTGATGTTGGAGCAAATGGCTTGCAAAATTTTTTAAGTTCGATAGCGGCAAGCTCTGGGAATGGTCAAACACAGGTAGATATTTCTTTTAATGGAATCCCTTCTGAAAATTTCACAGCTGAATTCTTCTCTCATACTTTAACAGAATTAGATTCTTCTGATCATGGAGAAGGAAAAACATTCTTAGGAACAGCAACTTTTGTCACTGATGCCACAGGAAATTATCAAGGAACTCATAACCTTTCTATTCCTACAGCTATCGGAGATTATGTCACCGCAACTGTTACTAATAATACAACTCATGAAACTTCTGAATTTAGCGAAAGCGTGCCAGTGACACCTGTAGGAACAGTAGAATTGGTAACTGCTGAAAAAATTAACCTTTTTCCTAACCCTACTAGCTCTGGATCTATCATCCATTTGTCTACACTACCGCATGGAAAATCTAGTCTTCACTTGATTGATTTCAATGGAAGAAAAATTTTATCAAAAGAAATAAGTGCCCGCCATATTGAGCTACAGCTTCCTACTCTCTCTTCTGGTCTTTATTTTATTTCCATTGAAAATGCGAAGAAGAAACAAACTCTTAAACTTGTTATTGAATAAGGCTTGCGCCTTGCCTGATTTAGAGAGTTAGTTTATCTATATAATTAACTCTCTAAATACGAGGCATGCATGACCTTAAAATTTTCCACACCATTATGGACAGCTCTTGTCACTCCTTTTAATACAAATAATGAAATTGATTTTTCTTCCTTAGAAGTTCTTCTCCAACGCCAAGAAAAAGCCAAAAATGGAGTCGTACTTATTGGAAGTACAGGAGAAGGATTAGCACTTACCACTCAAGAAAAGAAAAAAATTGTAAGCTTTGCTACCTCTCTAAATTTAAATATTCCTTTGATGGTGGGTGTGGGTGGTTTTCAACTGGAGGAACAATTACATTGGTTAGAATTTTGTGAAACCCAAAAAATTCACGCCTATCTACTTCTCACTCCTCTTTATGCAAAACCTGGAATTGAAGGGCAATTCCACTGGTTTAAAAGCCTCATGGATCATGTCAAAAAACCCTGTATGCTTTATAATGTTCCCAGTCGCAGTGCCATAAAATTACATCATGAAACACTACAAAAACTATCTCATCATCCTAACCTTTGGGCCGTAAAAGAAGCCAGTGGCTCTTTAGAAGAATTTGCTAAATACCGTTTAGATGCTCCTCATATAGAAATTTTTTCAGGAGATGACGGACTAACTCCTTTCTTTGCTTCCTTAGGAGCTAAAGGATTAGTCTCAGTGGCCTCTAATGCATGGCCCTTGGCTACTCACCGTTTTGTAGAATGTTCACTCAAAGGAGAGCATCAGGGACTTTTCCCCTTGTGGAACGAAGTAAGCTCGGCTCTCTTTGCTAGCTCTAATCCTGTGCCTGTTAAACATCTTTTACATGAACAAAAATTAATTCCTACAGATCTTTTACGTGCTCCACTTTCTAGCAAAGATTTGGTAAGTCGTAATGATCTTATGAACGTAGATAAAAAAGTACGAAGTTGGCTTAAAGAAAAATTTGGAGAAGAAGAATGCTAATTAAAGAAAAGTTTAATCCTGAAAAATTAGAACTATGGAAAAAATTAGTTCAAACTCACTTTGATAATCCTCCTGCTGTTTGTCCTGCGGATTTGAGCCAAGCCTTTCGTGGGATTGTAGATGGACTAGATATGGGAGAAGTCCGCATTGCTGAAAAAAAAGATTCGCAGTGGCTCGTGAATGACTGGGCAAAAAAAGCAATTCTTTTGTGGTTTCGCTATACTCCTAGTGAAAAAATGTATGAAGCGGGACTTCCTTTTTTAGATAAAGTTCCTGTTAAAGAGCCAAATGATAAAATTCGTATCGTCCCTCCAGGTGTTGCTCGGTATGGTAGTTACATGGCGGGGGGAAGTATTCTCATGCCAGGCTATATTAACATTGGTGCCTATGTTGATAG
>JAGOVR010000138.1 GCA_018060635.1 Bacteriovoracaceae bacterium | reverse complement strand
CTATAAGTCCCGCTGTAATTAAATGTTTTGCATCAAACTGGTGACTGACTGTAATCGTAGGATCCGCATCTTTACTCAGGCTTCTAGTTACTACAATATCATCTGCATAATAAAGTCCGAGAGAGGCTAGATATTGATGAAGCTCTATTTGCTTTTGACTCGTAAGCGGTGCTCCCATGGCCACTAACAAGTGCCCTGCTTTTTGCATATATTTTTTTATTTTAGAAATATCATCGGTAAAAAGTTTTTTTTGTGGCCCCCATAACACAACAAGATCAAACTGATTGAGCAAATCTTGTGAAATCTCATGTAATCTTCCTGTGGTAAGCTCATAAGAGTTCTGTGTTAAAAACTCACTTAAAAAACTGGCCCCTGTCGGCTCTGTACTTTGAATATTTATTTCCCCATGGCCTTCACAAAAAAAGATCCGCTTCTTTTTCTCTCTTAAGAGGCGGATAAGTCCATTGGTAATGCGCAGTTCTGTTATCTCCGTAATCATTTCTTTTTTTATTTCTTTATTTTTATGCAGACTTTCTTTTAAAATAACGACCGTTCCGTAATGAAGAACACCATATTCTTTTACTTTTTGAGGGAATTGTTCTGGGTCTATCACACGAATAGAGATAGCTGGATTATGCAACTTGTAAAGAGAAAGAATCCCTTCCATTTCAGCTGATTCTGTTTTTTTAGCAAAAACTAAAAAAGTTATTTTATCTTCTATGCTTTTTACGACTTGAACAGATGCTTGTGAGAGTGAATTTATTTTATCTTCAGTCACATCCCACCAGTAATCTCGTTGTAATCCTATGTAACCTATGAGAGCAAAAAGAAGGACTGCCAAAATAATACTCGTCATACTCTGCAACAGTCTGGGACTTTTTATTATTTTTTGATGCGTAGATATTTTGATAAAAACCGTTAAAAGAAGAGTAAAAATAGTTGTCGCAAAACAGAGCGTTAAATTATCAAAAACCACTACCCATAAAAAAAGTGTTATGAAGTAGAGCAAAACATTTAAAACCGTTAAGACTTTGATAAGAATTTTTTTCATCTTTCATCACCTGTTCTTTCTAGAGAGAGATTTGCCATAAAAAGCCAAAAGAAAATAAAACTTAGATAAAAGAGAATATCTGATATTTTTATGACACCTAAAGAAAAACCTTCATAGTGGGCCAAAAGACTTAAATAACGTAAGCCTTCACTTAAAAAAAGATTACTCACGCCCGCTGAAAACCATGAAATAATAATAAAAACAAAAATCAAAACAAATCCAATGAGCACAGAAATCGTTTGATTCTCTGTCAAGCTAGAAGCAAAAATCCCCAGCGAAAGATAGCACATGATATTTAAAACCATGCCTACATAACTAGTCCATAAAAGAGGAACATAATCCATCCCTGAGACAACTAAGAGCAAAGGGAAAATGATGGTTAAGCTCAACATAAAAAGTAAAACCAAAAAACTTGCAAAAAACTTTGCTATCAAAATGGAACTTTCTGATAACAAAGAAAGTCGCAAGAGTGTCATTGTCTTTTGTTTTTTTTCTTCTGCTAAAAGACGCATCGTAACAAAAGGACAAAAAAGTGCCATAAAAAGATTCACCCAACCAAAAAAAGGTCTGAGTAAACTACCCAGAAGATTTTTTTCTCCTCCCATCTGAGCTGGTAAATCAAGGGCCTGTACATACTGTAAAAGAAGATTATAAAAAACAAATCCTAGTAAAAATAAAAAAAAGGCTGACAAAATATAGGCCAAAGGTGAAGTAAAATAACTGCGCAATTCTTTTTTCATTAAGGCCCAAAAAGGAGTCCAATTGGTTCTCATGTTCGCTCCGTCATTTGTAAAAAAATCTGTTCTAAATTTTGCGGAACATTTCCCGTATAACAAGCTTGTCCCTGTGATAAAATAGTAATTTCATCACACAGAAGTCCCATCTCATGCAAAATATGACTAGAAAGAAGAACTGTATGCTGTCCCTTTAAATTTTTAATAAGCTCTCGCATATCGTGAATAGCAGAAGGATCCAAACCCACCATAGGTTCATCTAAAATAATAATTCTAGGATTATGCACAAGGGTCGCGGCAATTCCTACTCGTTGTTGAAAACCTTTAGACAAGTTCCCAATCAAACGCTTTTGTACCTGTGTAAGACCTACTTTTTCCATTAAATCATCCAGCAGAGGATTCTCTTGAGCGTAGAGATCGGCCATAAATTTTAGAAAATCTCTAACACGCATATCCCTATAAAGGGGCACTGTCTCGGATAAAAACCCCATACATAAACGTGACGCAGGATTTTGTTCTTTACCTTCAATACGAATATTTCCCTCATCAGGAGTTAACAGTCCTGTCATCAAACTGAAAGTGGTGGTCTTACCAGCACCATTACTGCCTAAGAGACCGTGAATGACACCTTGACGAACTTTAAAGGAAAGATTTTTTAATACCTCTCGATGTCCATATTTTTTGGACACTTGATCTAATTCAATGGCAAAATGTTCTTGCATATTAAACCCTATTTATAAAGAATAATGAGCATATATGAAAAACAGTGAATTGTTCAGAGGTCTTATTACCTCCGCCGAAAATATTTTAATTACTACCCATACTGACCCTGATGCTGACGGTATTGGAAGCCAAATTGCCTTAGGATTAGGGCTTAAAAAAATGCTTAAAAATGTTTTTTGCGTCAATGAACAGCTACTCAATAAACGTTATAGTCATTTAGATAGTGCGCAAATGATTGAATCTTACGATTCTTTTATGCAAAAAAATATTAAAGAACTGGATTTGATGATTATTCTAGATACTAACTCCCCTGACCGCATTGGGGAAAATATGCAAAAAATAATTCCTCGTTGTAAGCGTGTGCTGTTTATTGATCACCACCCCTGCCCTCCTGAACTTCACCATTTGCACTGTGTAGATGTTAAGGCCGCCGCCACAGGAGAGCTTTTGGGAAAAATGATGTGTGACGCTCAAATGGTTTTTTGCAAAGAAATGGCACGTGCCCTTTATACAGCTATCCTGATTGATACAAGTAGCTTTCGCTATCCTACAGTGACAGGAGAGACGCACCGTTTTGTAGCAAAGCTTTTAGAAACGGGTATTACTCCCGATGAATCTTATAATGAAATTTATGCGACAAAAAAAATTCAGCATATGAAACTTTTAGGTGAAGTCCTTTCCTCTGCGGCAACTAATTCCACAGAAAATATTGCATGGATTATGGTCACAGAAGAGATGGTCAAAAAATATTCTGCAGATATAGAAGATACTCATTCTTTTATCAATAACCTCTTAGTTTTAAGCCATGTTAAAATTGCCTGTATGTTTCGTAGTTTTGATCACAAAGTAAAAGTTTCTTTGCGCTCTCGTGGTGATGTGGATGTAGGAAATATTGCTGGGTCTTTTGGCGGAGGTGGACATAATCACTCTGCGGCCTTTATTACGGAAGGTGAACTTTCTCAAGTTATTTCACAAACAGTTGAGAAGTTAGGGAGAATTTTAATTTCTTAAAAAAATAATTTTAGCCTTCTTTTTTTATTTGTTTGCGGTAGTAGCCTTTGAGAGCATCTAATTGATTGGGTTTAAGGCCTTTGATATAACTTTTCAAAACAA
>JAGOVR010000137.1 GCA_018060635.1 Bacteriovoracaceae bacterium | reverse complement strand
CCCTGTGCTGAGACGTATTTATGATCAAATGGCCGATCCCAAGTGGGTTATTGCTATGGGGGCCTGTGCTTCTTCGGGTGGTTTTTACCGTGCCTATCATGTCATGCAAGGAATTAGCCGTGATATCCCTGTGGATGTTTATATTCCCGGGTGTCCTCCTACACCAGAAGCTGTCATTCAAGGTATTATGAAAATTCAAGAAAAAATAAAATCAGGAAGAAAATCAGTGGCCTTAGAATTTTCTCAAGGAAAAAATTCATGAGTATGCAAGTTTTTGTAGTATCTCCTCTGGAACTCATAGATTTTATGCAGGAAATGAAAACCCATAAAGGTTTTGAAATGCTTTTAGATATTTGTGGAGTGGATAATCTAAGTAGGCCTTCTAGTGAATGGACTCATGGAAAGCGTTTCGAATCAGTTTATCATCTGCTTAATATGCAAACTCATGAAAGAGTGCGAGTGCGAGTGCCTATCGCAGAAGGGGAGAGAGTTCCCAGTGTTCTTCCTTTATGGAAAGCGGCTTATTGGTTTGAATTGGAATCTTGGGATCTTTTGGGTATTGAGTATAGTGGAAGAAAAATGGAGAGGCTTCTTACGCATCATGAATTTAGAGGGCACGCTCTTCGCAAAGATTATGCGGCTAAACATAATCAACCACTGTCTGAATCTAAAGATATTTATTTTGAACCTGACCTTACTATAACAGAAGAAGAGCGTTCTGCTAGGGAGTGGGTTAATATTGGGCCATCTCACCCTGCCACTCATGGAACACTGAGGGTTATGTTAGAAATTGAAGGCGAGATTATTAAGCGCACTAAGTTAGAGATAGGTTATCTTCATCGCTGTTTTGAAAAAATGTGTGAAACACATACTTATAATCAAGTTATTCCTTATACAGATCGTCTTAATTATTGTTCTGCTCCTATGAATAATATTGGTTGGTGTAAAACAGTTGAAGACTTTATGGGAATTGAAATTCCAGATAAGGCCAAAGCTATTCGTATGATTTTAGCAGAGCTTTCTCGTGTGATTGACCATTTGGTAGTGATTGGAGCTTCTGCTGTGGATATTGGAGCTTTGACTAATTTTTGGTTTTGTTTTGAGCAACGAGAACGAGTGTATGAACTCTTTGAAAAATTATGTGGAGCAAGGCTCACAGTTTCTCTTACTCGTATTGGAGGAATGGCGCAAGAACTTCCACCAGGGTGGATTAGTGAGTGTCAAAAGACAGTAGAAATTATTACCAAGCATATTGAAGATGTTGACGGGATGCTCACCAAATCTCGTATTTGGATTGATCGCAATAAAGTGGGGGGTGTTTCCAAAAGTGATGCCATCCAGTGGGGATATACAGGGCCGTGTCTCAGAGCGTGCGGCGTTGATTATGATATTCGTAAAAAATCCCCTTATTATTTTTATGATCAAGTTACATTTGATGTTCCTGTTGGTGTTAACGGTGATTGCTTTGACCGTTATTTAGTGCGTATGGAAGAAATGCGGCAGTCTTTAAAAATTGTGACACAAGTTTTAAAAAACATTCCCACAGGTCCTATTCAAACTCTAGATAAACATATTTCTCTTCCTCACAAAAAAGAAGTGTATACCAATATTGAAGGACTGATGAATCACTTCATGCTGATTATGAAAGGAGTAAAACCTCCCGTCGGTGACTTTTATAGTGCAACAGAAGCCGCTAACGGGGAATTAGGTTTTTATTTGATTGCAGATGGTTCGGGAAAACCTTACCGAGTAAAAGTACGTCCCCCTTGTTACGCTATTTATCAATCCTTTCCTGAAGTTGTAAAAGATACTTATATTGCAGATGCTGTGGCTATTTTAGGCTCGATGAATGTGGTGGCTGGAGAATTAGATCGATAATTTAAAGAGAGAAAATTTTTATGAGTTTTACATTTAACCCTGAAAATTTAAAAAAGTATGAAGAGTTTTTAACTCGTTACGATGACAAAGAGTCCGCTCTGTTACCTGTTTTGCATTTGGCCCAAGAACAAAAAGGCTATCTTCCAGAAGAGGTTTTGAATTATCTCTCTCAGCTTATGCAAATACCTCTTATTAAAATTAAAGAAGTGGTAAGTTTCTATGATATGTTTTACACACAGCCTACCGCTCGTCATATTGTTCAAGTCTGTACCAATATTACTTGTTCTATGTTTGGCTCTCGTGAAATGTATGAAAAAATTTTAGAACGATACGAAACAGAAAATATGAAACCCACCTATGATGGAAAATTTTTCTTTCAAAAAATGGAGTGTTTAGGTGCTTGCTCTGATGCACCTTGTATGCGCCTTGATCATAAATATCATGGGCATCTTAATTTAGAAAAAGCCTTAACCCTTTTGAGGGAGACACCATGAGCTTATTAAAAGCAGATTTTGAAAATTATACTCTTCTTAGTTTTCATCATATCCCAGATGTTCACTTGTTAAGTATTTATGAAAGGGCAGGAGGATATGAGTCTCTTAAAAAATCTTTTAAGATGGATCCAGAAATAATTAAAGAGGAAGTAAAAAAATCAGGACTACGAGGACGTGGGGGGGCAGGATTTCCTACGGGCACTAAATGGGGCTTTTTCTCCAAAGATCGTAAGCAGAAAAAATATATTTTATGTAATGCGGATGAGTCAGAACCAGGGACATTTAAAGATCGTTATCTCATAGAAAAAAACCCTCATATTTTGATTGAAGGAATTATTATTTCAGCTTGGGCACTGGGAGTAGATAAGGGATATATCTACATTCGAGGTGAGTTTTATGAACAGGCCCAAATTTTAGAGAAAGCTTTGCAAGAGGCCAGAGAGATAGGATATTTAGGAAAAAATATTTTAGGTTCTGGTTTTGATTTTGAACTACACGTGCACCGTGGTGCTGGAGCTTATATTTGTGGTGAAGAAACAGGCATGATTTCATCTTTAGAAGGAAAAAAAGGTCAGCCAAAACTTAAACCTCCTTTTCCTGCTATTAAAGGATATCGTGGACTTCCTACTATGGTAAATAATGTAGAAACACTAGCCGCCGTTCCTTGGATTGTGCGTTTTGGAGGAGAAGCTTACCGTAAATGGGGAACTGAAAAATCTCCAGGGACTAAACTTTTTTCTGTTTCAGGGGATGTAAATAAAGCAGGTGTTTTTGAAATTGCTTTAGGTACTCCTTTGAAAACCTTAATTGAAGAATATTGTGGTGGAGTGAAAGGTGGGACATTAAAAGCAGTTATTCCAGGAGGATCGTCAGCTCCTATTTTAACGGCAGAAGAATCGATGCTAGCTACTATGGATTATGAAGGTGTGGCTAAATTTGGTTCTATGTTGGGTTCAGGGGCAGTGATTGTACTTAATGACACTCGTAGTATTGGGGAAGTTTTAAAATGGACATTAGAATTTTACCATCATGAATCTTGTGGACAATGTACACCTTGTCGAGAAGGAACAGGATGGCTTGAAAAAATTCTTAAGCGTGGTGCAGAAGGACATGGGGGAAAAACGGATTTAGAACTTCTAGATCAAGTGGCTTCTCATATGCGAGGCACTACTATTTGTGCCTTATCGGATGCCGCCGCTATGCCCACGCAAGGAATGATTCAAAAATTTAAAACAGAATTAGAAAATTATATTT
>JAGOVR010000032.1 GCA_018060635.1 Bacteriovoracaceae bacterium | reverse complement strand
GAGAAACATCCATATTTACCAATAGAGCGGAAACCTAACTCCATAGTTTTTTCTGTATCTGACATTTTAGCAAGCTTAGTCTCTGCCACCGCTTTAGTATCAAACTCTGAAAAATACATCATAATAAGTTCATCACGAATTTTTGTATCCATGTTATCAAAACGTAATTCTTCAAATTTTTTATTTTTTGAATCAAGGAGAAAGGCAGTAATATGACTAGCTTCTTCATCCGTTAAACGTAAACTTGGCATAGCAGTTGTTTTAGAATAATGAGAAGGCTTCTTAAGCCAAGAAATAAGAAAATCTTTATCTAATTTAGAACCTAGGCCTTCTAAAGCTGGCCCAAACCATGCCGCCGTTTTAGATTGAGGCTCATTCAAGCCTGCTACCTGATGGCACCCAATACATCCCACAGTAGCAATAAGTTCTTTTCCTTTGTCCACATCTCCTGAGATAAATTTCTTAAAGGGTGTATAAACTTTTGTTTTTTCCCACAGATATTCAGCCATAGCATTTACTTCTGCAATGTTTCTTCTCATAAATTCTGGAGCACTGTTATTACTTTGAGCAAAAAAACTAGGCATTTTGCTTTTCGGATTAAATTCTTTAGGATCCCAAATCCAATTTTTTAAAAATTCTTTAGTAAATTTCCCTTTAAAGTTAGCTAGAGAAGGACCTGGCTTTGCCATGTGCTCCCAACCTTTAATTTTATGACAACCATAACAACCATTTTTCTGAATAAGGTCACGCCCTTTATTAAGAGTTAAGGCCTGAGGAACTCGCTCGACTCCTTGATGACATTTCAAACATGCCGCCTCGGTATGTTGCAAAGGAAACATAGGTTGAGAAACTTTATGGGGCTCATGCCAACCATGCTTTTTCTCCCAATCTTTTTGCTGTTTAACACTTCGTGGAGTATGTGCAATAGAATTAAAATCATTCACACGATGACCTTCACCACCATGACAAGTTGTACAACCAAAACTTTTATACGGGTGAGGAGAATTAACTCCCACCATCATATCTAATTTTGGGTGTGTCTTATATGGATTTTCTTTTTTCTCAAAACCTGCTTGATCAATAAATGTGTGACAAGTGGTACAACGATCAACTTTCGGAACCTGTTGAAAATAACGATCATCACTTATGTTATTTAAAACTACTTGCTGGATCTTAATAGTTGGATCCATAAAATCAATAAAAGGGAGATTTCGTAAAACTCCTATAAGGCCTAAATCTGTTTTTTCACGAGCAGCTAGAAGCCTTTCTTTTTTTCCCACCAGCTGATCTAATTCTTTTTCTGCTTGAATCTTATCTTTCATAATATCAGAGATCTTAACATTCAAAGCCTTGCGCTCTTCATCTAAGTCTAAGCTTTTGGACTTAATAGCACTGAATTGAATGATTTTATCATCTAGTTCTTTTTTTAACTTGGGAGCAGAAGATTTTCCATGTTCATTAGCACTTTCATATTGGAAAGTCAGGGCAGAAACATCGGCCCCTAAAAGCCCTCTACGTATTTTTGTAGCGTAAATTTTTCCTTGTAAATTATTAAGATCATTTTCTAATGCACTAAGGTCCTTCTTTCTTGTTATTACAACTTCTTCACCTTTTGCAATAAGAGCATGAATCTCATCGATTTTTTTTTGATCTAAACTTTTTTCTTCTGTTTGAATTTGCTCTGTCAAAACTTCTTTTTTAACTTGCAAAGCTTTAATCTGTACAGCTTTCCAAGGGCGGATATAGTCTGATAAAAACATCCATAAAACACTAAAAAGAAAAACAAGGGAAAGAATGGCAAAAATTTTATTTAATTTTTTTGTATTATAGGCCATTCCTGGTTCGTGCTTCATGAAAAAATCCTCTTATATATTAAGCTCAAATTCTGGCATTGCCACGATGTACTTCAAATTAAGGAACCAACGCAAATACATCTTGATAGGCAAAGACATCATAGTGAGCATCAGAAAAACAAGAATATAATACCTAGCTGAGCCAATTTTTTCTAAAAGCCCAACTCCCCATTTTTTAGTTAAAACTTTTATTCCCGCAACATAATAAACAATCACAAGAAAAAGGCCTAAAAATTCACGAATAAAAATATTTTTAGGCATACTCGTTGCGAACATTTTGATCCAAAAAATTTCAGAAACATTAATATTATTAATAGCTTCAACTTTGTGTAGATCCCAAAATTCAAAAGGACCATAAAAAGTCCAATTAGGACCCCGTAAAAATGTCCCCACAATGATAAGAAAAATCCACAAAACCAACCATCCGAAAAGAAATGTGGTCACTGCAAATTTTCTATCTGCAAAAGTAAAATATCCATTTCCTTTGGGATTATGATCTAAATAAGGAATCGCAATAAGACCTACAACCACCAGTCCTGGGAGTAAAACCCCTGCAATCCAAGGATCAAAATAAACGAGCATTTCTTGCAAACCTAAAAAATACCAAGGAGCTTTAGCGGGATTAGGGGCCCATGTAGGATTAGCTGGTTCTTCTAAGGGGGCCTTAAAAATAATGGCCCAAACAATTAAAAAAACTGAACAAGCAATAATGGCAAAAAGCTCAATATAAACTAAATTAGGCCAAGCCCAAACTTTTTCTCTGTTTTCAGGAAGTCCTTCTCTGGGAGATCCACCCTCTGCGATGCGTTTATCATTTTCTGCCGCACGATAAAGAGAATACCAAGTAAAAAATCCCACAGTAGAAATAAGGATAATGATAGGAATATTATCAGGAGTGCTAATAATCATAAAAAAGATAGGATCTGAAACAAAGAAAGTGGCAATAAGAAGAGATACAACTAATGCTATTTTTCCAAACTTTTTTGTTCCAACAAATTGGTAATATTTAAGAGCTAGGAAAAAACAAACAATCATTCCCGAAAAAAAGAAAACGGGCTGTGATAAAAAATTGAGGGCTTGTTTTAACATCATAATGAATTCTCTTTTAAAGGGGAGCTGAAATACCGCCGTCTTTGCGGACTCTCCAAAAATGGACTGCAATAAGAACTCCCACAACTAAGGGAATAAAAATGCAGTGTAAAATATAAAAACGCAGGAGTGCCGGTTCACCCACAAAACGCCCACCTAATAATTGAAAACGGACATCATTTTTATCAGAAACCATAATGAAATCCCCAATACGAGCCAGCATAGCTCCTGGACCTCCATGCCCCATAAAAGGTGTGGCCTTTGCCATATTACTTCCTACGGTGATGGCCCAAATAGCTAATTGATCCCACGGCAAAAGATAACCTGTAAAAGAAAGAAGCAGTGTTAAAACCAGAAGAATAACACCGATACCCCAATTAAATTCACGAGGAGGTTTATAAGAACCTGTCATAAAAACACGGAACATATGTAGCCATACAGTAATAACCATAGCGTGTGCTCCCCAACGATGGAGTTCACGCATAATTCCCAGAGGTACGTGTTCCTTTAATGCCACAATATCGTTATACGCATACTCCGCTGTAGGGCGATAATAAAACATAAGAAGAAGTCCCGTGAGTGTCAACGCTAAAAAAATAAAAAAAGTAAGGCCTCCCATACACCATGTATAACCTAACTGAACGCCTGATTTTTTAAGCTTGATAGGATGCAGATGAAGAAAAACATTTCCCGCAACTACTGCGGCACGATTTCTGGAATTACTGGGTGGCCCATGACGAAAAATGGATTTCCAAACCTGAGTACTTGCAACTTTTTTTGCAAAACTTTTTTCTTCAGACATAACTAAATACCTTTTTTAAACAACAATATAGGAATTAGGATTTTCCCACTCCCCTTTTTCATAACGAAATACTTTAGTCTTATCTACAAAAATTTGCCCACTATCACTAATCTTAATACCGTAGCGCTCAAGCGGCCTTGGGGCTGGCCCTTCAAAATTTACTCCTGAGGTATAGAAACCAGATCCATGACAAGGACATTTAAATTTTCTCTCAGCTGGAAGCCAATTAGGAATACAACCCAAGTGAGTACAAATATTAGAAAGAGCAACGAGCCGCCCCTCCTGTTTTACAATCCACACGCCGTAACCTTCTTTCCACTTTTCATCAATCCCCTCAGCATAATCAGCAGGGACTCCTGCTAAAAAATCCATCGGAGGTTCGAAGTTAACATTTGGATAAGTATAACGAAAAACCAGACCTAAGAGTCCCACTACGGCGGCACTAAAACTAATCCACGCTACACTTAAATAGCTAAAAAATTCTCGGCGATTAACCGCTGGCTTAGGATCGTCTTGACTCATAAATACATTTTCCTCAAAGAAGTTTTCACTTCTTTATGACAAATAAAAAATCAAAATTATAATGCCCCCTATTATGGAGATATCTCTTTATTTTTTCAATAAAATTAATGTTTGTTGAGCCATTATCTTAAGTTCTGGATTTACTGTATGCATCACAAATTTTTTGACCAAAGGAAGAGCATCCTGCCATTCTTCTCGTTGTATGGTTTGCAAAATATTTTTTTGAGTTTGAAAAATAAAATCCTGAGATTCCATTTTAGACTCAAAAATTTCTTGCAGGACAGGTAAACTCTTTGCATTTTTATAGGCAATCAAACCTGTTGCCGCGGCGTATCTAACGCCAAGAGATGAACTATCTAGCTCTTCTTCTAACAGATTCACCCCCACTAAAGCTTTATGCTGAGCTAGTCCTAAAAGAACTGCAATAAAAAGAGGATCATCTGCTGTTTCTTTAGCTTCTTTGGCCAAATTTATGAGTTTTTCAAAGTCAAAATCCACACCCAAAGGAAGATTTCCTAAGGCCACCACAGCATTCAGTTTTACTTGAGGGTCAGGGCTTTCCATCCCTTGCATAAGAGCAGGTAAGGTTCTTGTATCTTTCAGGCTTCCTAAACTTAAAATAATAAAATTTTGAGTACGAACGTCATCACTAGTTTTTAAAATTTGAGTAAGCTCTGCAATAACCCATTCTTTCTCTGTTTCAGGAATTTTAGAATTAGAAAAAAGCTTGGCCAGCTCATAAGCAGAAATCCATCTGTTGCCAAAATTTTTAGAATGAAGTTCAGCAATAAGATCACGGTGAGTTCTCTCAACTGTGAGCATTTTAGTCACACCCCAAATAATCATGACCGCCAAAAGAACCAGTCCTATGGGTATTAAAATTCCTGCAAAAAAGGGTCGGTCTAAAAGTTTTTTTTCCACAAATAAAAAATATTATTGCTCTCAATGATAGGGGTGAGGTAGCTTTAACAAAATAATCTCTCTCTGACAAGGAAAGCCATGGCCTATCTTCTAAGATTTCTCCTTCTTCTCATGTTCCTAGGAATGGGATTCACAACTCTTATTGCTCATGAGCCTCAGCTCATCAGTTTTTCTCATATAAAACTGGCCATTCCTTTTTTTATTTTTACTATTTTTATCCAAGCTTTTGTCATGTTTTATTTCATTGGAGTTTCCAAATTAGCTCAAAATGTTTTTCAGATTTTAAAATCAGGTCAAAACCTTAATGAACTTTTTGAAAATCCCCCTCTTGATTTATCTCCTTATCAGCAAAAAACAGAGCGTTTTGTCTATGAAAGTAATTTGAGTAAGCGACAAACCATCCCGTGGACTGTCCTCATGCTCCTTTTAGGTATGATTGGCTTTCTTTTGGGAGGTGCTCACGACACTGGAATGGTAGAAAAAACCACCCATTCGGGAGTTATTTATGGATTTGCTGTGGCCATGCTTATCGGTTTTTTTAGACAGTGGCATTTTCTGGGCAGAAGCCACCACCTTTTAAGAGAGCTTAAAGCTCTTTTTCAAATTTCTGATCACTCCATGTAGAAGCTATACCTTTGATTTTGTAAGATCTTCTAAAGATGCCAATAAAACAAAGGATTTACCCTCCAGTTTTAAGCTTTTTTTACCGATATAATGGGTAAGATGAACAAGTTTCTGCTTTTTTTAATATTTTTTACTGCAACCTCTGTTTGGGGTGTAGAAACAACACAAAATCATAATTATAAATCTGCGAAAGTTTATTCCTTAGTGGATGGGTCAGAACTTTCCGATTCTGAATTTTATCAAGCTTATCAAAGCGAAGTAAAAAAATCTTGTAGCCAATTTAAAGATGGAAGTCCTCAACAAGAAAAATGTGCTCAAACACATATTAGTAAACTTTCTGCTAGTGATTTGGAGAAATTAAAAAAAGGTATGAGTGAAAGTAATAATATTCAAATAAAAAAAGATAAAGCTGGATTTGAACTCACGGGAATGCTAACCGAAAGATTAGAGAAAAAACTTTATGGTGAAAAACTCTCTGACACCACTTTGAAAACCAGAAAGTTTGTAGACCATACCCAATTTATTAATTTGTACGAACAACGCACCAATGACAATGTGCTTTTAAATATCACTAAGTATTGTATGGAGCGATATAATCCCATGGGAACTGGCGATCATGTTGTCGTCAATGATAATGATGTAGAACAACTCAAAAAGGATTTAGCAGGGCCTAATGGCTTAAAGAATGCCAAAGATAGATTTGATAATTGTGTGGGAAGCATCCCTACTAACTGCAAAAATGATAAAGACAAACATCCTTACGCTTGCAACCTCATGGCCAAATTAAAAGATCAAAAAAATACTTTAGTAGCTTTAGAAAAGATTAAGGAAAAATTAAAACCTCTGGCGGGTGATGAGGGCGGCATTGCTATTGGTGATAACTTTGATGGTATTTTTACGGGTAATGATACAAATAATACTCTTAAAGATGTTAGTGCTGTAACATCCAAAGACTTGCGAGAAGGAACTAGTCAAAATAAAAAATATACTGATGTCTTAAAAAGTGAAGCTCAAGCCATGGCACAGGCTTGTGAGAAAGATCCTAATTCCAATGACTGCAAAAATTTTTTTCAAAAAGATCCTAAGGCCAAATTAGATGAACTTACCAAAGAATATAATGCTAAAACATTTGTGCAAAAACGTGAGATCGAACTTTTAGATGATGAAAGTAAAATAAAGAAATTTTTAGCAGAGAAAGGTTATGATGAAAAAGAAATTGAGACTATTTGGACAACCTATATGAAGTCTGCTGGTTTTAATCAAACCCAAGCTGTTACGAATATTCGGGAAAAATATAAACAGCAGTATGAATCGGAAAGAGCCAGTGTTATCGCTAATCTCCAAAAACAAGTAGATAAAATTGAGAAGGCTAGAGCTCCTGCTAATATTGATACCACTATTGATGATTTACAAAAACGCTCTGAAAGATTAGAACGACTTGTGCATTATACTAATATAGTTACGGGACTCCTAGATTTACAGGATCAAACCACAGGACTTAAAGATGGAACAAATATTGAATCCTTAGAAAGAGAAATAGGCAGTTCCGCCTATGAAGCAGATGCCTCTTCTTATTTTAAAGATCTAAGTAAAGAAGCCAAACAGACTATCTCTAAAAGTTCTCATTCTTCCAGTGAAAGTTCTGGTTTTTCTGCTTTAGAATATCTGAAAAAAAATGTATTAAATATTTTTGGAATTTAAAAACTATATTTCTTTAACATAAATAACTAAATGACCACTGCCTCTAGGTATGACTGTCTCTGTTTCATTTTCATAAATAGATGTTTCAGCTATTTCATTTAAACTCTGTAAAAAAGAAGAGATCTTTTCGTCTGCAATAAAAAGATTATAATAAAGTCCCCCAGGAAGTTTTTTTCCAAGCTCTACTTGTTCTGCTTGTGTCACTTGTGAGGATTTTATTAAAGGCCCTATTTGTGTAGTAAAATCTTGTAAGTCTGCACTATTTACTAAAACACGATAAGATTTTTTTTTACCTCTGGCACTATGATGCAAAACCAGCTTATCGGATTCTGCATAAAGAGATTTTTCTTTTTTAACTTGCAAAAGATTTTTTGGGATAAGATTTACTGCGACCTCTGAAACGGAAGTTTCAGGGCTAAATCTTTCTTTATTACTAATTTTTTTAGGTAACTGCTGAACTTCTTGCATAGAACCAAAAGTTGCCATTTCTGAGGGATCTATTGCCACATTTTCTTCTCTAAAAGAATTTTTTTGTGTGGTCCATGTGTCATCTGTATCTAAAAAAGTAATTTTACGAGAAAGAGATAATTGTAACATTTTATTTCCCCACTTAAGTGAAGAGATAATGCCGACAGATAAAAGTAAAAAAAACAACACTTCTCGCACAAACTTAAATTGATAAGAAAAAGTAAACTTACCTTTTAATATCTTCTTAAGATTTGAACCTTTAGCTTTTTTAACTTTTTGTGACATTAAAATAGGATACGTCCACTTTTTAAAATAGGGAGATGAAAAAACTTGTTCATCTAAAATAAATTTTTCTGTAGAAGTTGTAGATAATTCTCTAATAGGACTTCCTAACCATTTCTCCCAATCACTTCTTTTATAAAAAAAGAGAGGATCTAGAGAAGATCTAAAAGAGAGCTTCTCTTTTAGTGGAGCCCCTAAGTGCATTCGCATTGTCATAAGCACAAAATCTTCTTTCCACTTACCTGTTTGAATTATTTCTTTGAGAGAAAGCTCTTTGAATAAAAAAAGATAAATAATAAATTTTTCTTCTAAAAGATCCATCCAAAGAAATAGGTTAGTTCCTCTGGATTTTTTTTTAAAAAATTTTAAGCGATAAGCGATAGTAGAAACTTTTTCTTCCTCAAAAAGATACGTCCAAAAAACATTAAAATCGACAACCTTTGCTGGATGGAAGCCTATCCATTCTGCAAAGAGTGCTTGCTCTGTAAAAATAATGTCTCTCTCCGTTTTCATAAGGTGGCGCATCTTAACATAATTGAAATTCCTTGACCACCGCCAATACAAGCGGAAGCAATACCTACACCTTTATCTAACAACTTAAGTTGACGTGCTAAAGTTAAAGCAATGCGCACTCCCGTGGCCCCTAATGGATGTCCTATTGCAATAGCTCCCCCCCAAACATTTAATTTTTCTAATGGAAGTTGTAGCTCTTTTACACAGGCAAGCACCTGTCCTGCAAAAGCTTCATTAATTTCAAACAAATCAATATCTGACATATTTTTTTCTGTTTTATGCAAAAGTCTTTGAATACTAGTCACTGGCCCTATTCCCATGAATTGTGGATCAACTCCCACCACATCAGAATTTATAATTTCTGCTAAGGGCTTAAGCCCATACTGCTTACAATAATGTTCATTAGCAATGAGAACACAAACGGCACCATCCACAATGCCCGAAGCAGTTCCTGCTGTCACAACTCCATTTTTTTGAACATGAGGCTTTAATTTATAAAAATTTTCTAAAGTGGCATCAACTCTCACGTGTTCATCATGTTCTAAATCTTTTACTTTTTCTATTTCATCTTTTAAAAAATTATTTTGCCTAGCTTGAGTAGCTTTGACATGAGAATGAAAAGAAAAGTCGTCACAATCTTTACGAGTAATTCCTGTTTTTTCCGCTAATTTTTCTGCTGTTTGCGCCATAGAAATACAGGCGTTTTTATCCGTTAAGGCCTCCAATAAAATATCTACGGTGGGAAGTGTTCCATACTTTGTTCCAAAACGTGCTCCATACAAAAGATGAGGAGATAAAGACATATTTTCAACTCCTCCCACCAAAACTGCTGAAGCTTCTTTTAAATCAATGAGTCTTTTAGCTGAAATAATGGCCTCAATGCCTGAACCACACAACCTATTCAAGCTATAAGCGGGAGTGGATTCTTTAAGCCCCAACAGTAAACTTAAGTGACGAGCACTATAAAGAGTATCCGCAGTAGTGGGAAGAACATTACCCACAATCACTTGATCAATTGAGTCAGGTGCCAACTTTAAATTTTTTATGAGTGCCTCTCCTGCTGATCGCAAAAGCTCTGTAGGAGAAAGAAGAGCAAGACTTCCTCCAAACTTTCCAAAAGGTGTACGCTTGCCTGCTACTAAAAACACTCTAGACTGAGACATTTTTTCCTCCTCTTATAAAAAACTTGAGATCACTATATCATAAAAGTTAGACGAGGATGTGAGAATGAGTGCTTTAAAAAAACCTGCTTACTTTTGTGAAGGCAAAATAATTGCTAGTGATTTACTCATTCATTTACCTCCTTTTAAGCGTCGTGAACTTTTAAAAAATCTTTCCCTTCAAGAACCTGAGTTGGCTTTAGATCTTTTAAGTCTTTGTACCAAGTTAGATGACTTTGCTATTTTAAGTGACTTAGAAATTAGAGAAGTTGTAAAATATATTCATCCTGCTATTTTAGGTTTAGCTTTGAAAAAATGTAATACCGAAACACAACTTACAGTTCTCACCTTAACTCCTAAAGCTTACGGCGAAGAAGCTTTTGAAATCCTTACTATGCCTATGGCACCTCTTGATCCTTACTTACAAAAAGCAGAAAAGAAAACCTTGAAGCTACTTCTGGCCTTGCATAGAGAAGGGGTTATTTCTCTTTTTTAAATGGTAACTTTTTTTGAAAAGAGCGTTCCATAACGAAGTCCATAAGTAGAGACTTCAAATTCTTTAATTTCTAAATGCTTTGCAAACCATAGAGCAACCTTAGCACCACTTAAAAGTGTTTCGGCTCTTTTCCCTAAAAAAGAATAAGTGCTAAGAATTTTATCTGTAGACCATCCTTCAAATTGCTGAATAAATTTTTGTAAGTCATCTATCGTAAAAATAAAACCCTGAACAGCTTGATCACTATAGATAGTGCGCTCTTGCATGATGGTAGCAATAGCTGTCATAGTTCCTGCAATAGCTGTTATTTTGTTTGTTGTGTATTTTGGAAAAAAAGAAGTAAAGTTTTTTTCTATGTTGGCAGTTTGTGCTGAAAATGTTTTTTGCGAAAGCCATTCTAAAGCTCGCACTGAACCTAAAGGCAGACTAACTGATTTTAGAACTTTATAAGGATTATTTTGGATGTGAATAATTTCAGTGGAAGCTCCCCCAATATCTAAAACTATAGATTCTATCTCTTTATTATTTCCTAAACTTACCCCTAACCCTGCGTAATAAGCTTCTTGTTCTCCTGAAATGATTTGTACTTCTAAGCCTGTGAGACTTTTAACTTTTTCAAAAAATTCTTGAGCATTGGTCACTACACGAGAAGCTTCCGTGGCCGTCACTAAAACTTCTGAAGGCAAAATAGAATGCTCTTTTAAAATATGGGTATAGTTTTGTAAAATACTTAAGGCCTTCTGCATACTCTCTTCAGAAAACTTTTTACTAGCATCAATTCCTTTGCCTAAAGCGGCAACTTCAGAAAGATTTAATTTTTCTATAAAAAATCTTTCCTTAAACTCCCCTGCTAAAAGCAAAATACTATTAGAACCAATATCAATAGAGGCCTTAATCATTTAAATAACCCTTTAAATACTTTCTGAACTTGGTCTTTTATTTTTTGCTGAGTTTCTGGAGTTTTGAGTTTCTCTTTCAACTTATCTAACTGCTGGTTAGTCTGCGCTTTCAGAGCTTTTTTACTCACTATCCCCAGCGTATAGCCCATATCAGGTTTTAAGACATATCCTTTTCCTTTGAGCTTAAGAGGAAGTTCCTCCATGCCAGCATATTTTTTAAGGGGATCTCTAATAGATCCCTCATGATCCACTAATGTCATCATCATGGTTCCTTCTTTATCTCCTAACGGATAAATAACCCCTGAACCAAAAAGATCATATTCTTTTTCATGAACTCCCATAAGTTTTACATTTTTAAAATTCATTTCTTTATCTGTTACTTTTCCTACCACCACCATTTCTTCAAAACCATCTGTAACTTTATACTCTTTTTTGGCGGCCGAAGAATTTTTAAGAAAAGGTAAACCCATAATAACTTCTCTAATCTTATCAGTAAGGTTAAGTCCTTTAATGAGTCCTTGTTTGGCATTAAGGTTTACGTCTAAATCATAGCTTGCGCCCTTAAGACTGGTTTGCACAACACCTACTACACTTCCTGAAAAATCACCATGAATAGACTCCATCATGGGAGGAAGAAAAGCGTGTAAAGCATCTAAGTTCAGATTATTCATTTTAAAGTCTAATTTAATTTTAGAAGCTGTAGGAGATAATGTCGTCATCTCAAAAGGCATACGACCTGTCCCTTTAGCAAAAGTAAATCCTAAGTTTTGTGATTTAATTGTTTTATCTTTAATGTCTATAAGTCCATCCATAGTCATAAGACTTGTATCTACTTTGACACCTCGAACTTTAAGATCGAGGGCTATTTTAGGATAATTACTTTCTGCAGAGGGATCTGCCGTATTTTTTCCTGATACGACCTGATTTTTTGTTTCAGGTGCTTTTTTAGCATAAAGCATTTGCTGAATTGTTTTACGGGTTATAGTGAAATCAGAAAGAAGTAATTTGACATGGGTAAGAGGAAGTTTTTCCATAGAAAATTCCTGTGAAAGATCTAGATCTGTTTTCACATCGGCTAAAGCTTTCCCTCCTAAAAGTGAATTATCTAGTCTTAAAAAAAGTTTTTCTTTTTTAAGATGACCACTTATATTACTTTTAATCTCTGCTTCAGGGATTTTTATAGTAATAGCCTCTGTCACTTCAAAGTCTAAATCAGGAATTATCTTAGTAGCACTTTTTGTCACAACACCTGTGGCCTTAAACTCCGCTTGTCCTAACTCTACTTGCGAAATTTTATCTTGCAGACCCATTAGATTTATTAAAGATACTATCTTTAAACTTAAATCCATTTGGCTTATCTCTAGTTTTTCTAAAGTTTGCTCTAGATGAAAAGAAGATTTCAAAAGATTGGGACTGGAAACTTTAAAATCCCCCGAGCTATTTCCTTTAATCACTTTCAAGTCTGCCTGTGTCGTCAGTTCATCAATATTCGTTTTTAAAGCTTGAGCTTGAATATTTTTTAAGACTAATTCGAATTGAGTTATAACATCTTGTCTCTCAAATAAAGGAGCATTTTCCAAAGTTCCTGTAAGAGAAGTATTAAATTTAACAGTGGTTTTTTTATTTTGCTTTAAGTCTAGCTTCATATTAAGAGCATAATTAGATTTATCATTGAGACCTATATTTTTAATCTCAAAACTCTCCACATCTAATTGCATCTTCTCTGAAGCTTCAGGGATATAACTTACTTGCATTTCTTTGATAAAAAGATTCACACGACTGCGCAGAACAAAATCTGGCATGGAAGATTTTTTTTGAGAATTTTCAACTGTAACTACAGCCTCTGAGTTTTCTTTACTTCCCATAGCTACTTGCCAATTATTTTTTTGCTGTTTTATAGCATAAGTTGCCAAAGGTTTTTCAGTAAAAATTTGAACAGTTCCACCTTCTGTTAGAATGGCCCAAAGGGGAACTTTAATTTCTAAACTTTCTACGCTTAAAAGTTTTTGGCCTTCCCCTTCCCATAATCCTTCTTTTAAAACTAGTGAAAAATTCTTAATAAAAAAAGTAATACTGAAACCTAAACGATAATCCAGTTCTTTAAGTTCTACTTTAGCATTAGGAAAGACTTGCGTGGCTTGCTCTGTAATAAGTTTTTTAACTTCAGCAGGAGTGATTTTAGTGGAAACGTAATAAAGTGCCCCTCCTAAAAAAAGAATAAAAACCAAAAACAAAACTAACATAATTTTAAGAAATTTTCTCATGACATAATCCTTATGCTTCAGAAGCTAATAATTTTTTTAGAAGTTCATTGGTTTTAGCAGGGTGAGCTTGACCTTTGGAAGCTTTCATCACTAAGCCTACAAAAAAGCCCATCAGTTTAACTTCTCCCGCACGATAACGCTCGACTTCTTTAGGATTTTCTTGCAGAACAATTTGAATAATCTCTTCCAGACTTTCTGTGTTCCCAATTTGTTGTAATCCTAATTCTTG
>JAGOVR010000136.1 GCA_018060635.1 Bacteriovoracaceae bacterium | reverse complement strand
TTTATAGGTTTTATAGGTTTTAATTTTTCCACGAGATCCACTTTTAAAAAGCTCATGGTCATAATAAGAAATATAATCATCTAAGTTTTCTTGCTCCCAAGCTTTACGCCATCCTTCAACAGTTTGCAGAAGCTTATTTCTATTTTTTTCCCACGTTTTTGTTTCCAAGAAGTTTAACTCTTGGACAATCAGAATAGGAGTGTTACGAAGGCTTACATATTGAGAAATTTCTTTCAGTTGTTCATCTGTTACGACCACGCATCCTCGGGATGTTTGTCCTTGGTTAATACGTGAATTATCATTGGTTGAATGTAACCAGATTCCTCCACCTGTTTTTTTCTGTAAAAGATCAAAAATATTCGGATAGCTAATAGTAAAGGCCCCAATACCGTAGATAGGGGCCTCTTTACCGTAGCGTTTAATCAGCTCTTGCTTAGAATAAAATTCTAGGAAGCGATAAGCACCTTCGGGAGTTTTAGAGTCTCCTTGAGTTTTTTTATCTCCTGATAATTTTCCTGTACCAATTTTAAAACTTTTTAGAAGCCGAGGTTTATTGTCTTGATTTTCATAAATACTTAATGTGTTCGTAGCTTTTTCTACTACGAGGGCATGAGGAGTGATGCCATCACTTAAAGACAAGATAGGAGCAGGGAAAAAATTATCTTCTGCAAAACTATATAAGCTAGAGAAACTTAGGCAAAAAAAAGTAAGAAAGATCACTATTCTATTCAAGAGAAACTCCTTGCATGGACTGTTCATTTTTTAGACGACTTCCCACCATCATAATATAAAGAAATCTTATTTTTCAATAAGTTAATGCTTTTCCTTGGTGTTTGAGAGAAAAAACTTGAGAAAACAACCATCTTTTCCGATAAGCAGTCTATAAAGCGTATATTTTAAGCAAAGGATTCCTTTTGGATCAATCAAAAAAAGTCCCTCCTAGAGGTCAGACACAAACTAAAGGGGAGGATACCTTGTCTCGCTTTGAACTGGAAGACACCAAAGAACTAGGGGAAGAAAGTATTGAGTGTGCTCTTAATGAAGAAGCTTCTGAGGTTATGGCAGAGGAAGATCATACGGTTGTTTTAAATCGTAAAAATTTAACATCGTCTTCCAGAGAAGATTTAACCATTGAAGATTTGGAGTTTCTCGTTGATTTTACGAGGGAAGAGACTCCAGCAAAAGTAGAAAAGGAAGTACAAAAAGAAATACAAGAAGAAATACAAGGAAGCGAGATTGGTGAAATTTCTTTAGGAAAAATAGAAGTAGATGCACAGGAGCTATCGGCATCACAGCCGTTACAAGAGATGGTTATTGAGACGTATTCTGCTCCTTCAAAGACGGATGTGGCCAGTGTTTTATCTCAAGAAATAGAGAGAAGAGACGCTGTTCATATTGAAGAGCTGGTGAATCCTACTGTGCTTGATTTACAAGAAGAGCGTAAAAGAATTTTAAAGAATCTGCAAGAATTGGAGACGGATTTATTTACTAAAAAAAGCAGAATACTCCAATTAGAAAAGATGGTAGAAGAAGCGCGTGCAGAACAAGCTTTAAGTGAGCGTAGATATACACAAGAAATTGAAAACTTAAAAAATGAAAATAAGAAAAAAATAATGCAAAAGGAAAGCTGGCAAATAAAAGAAACTCAGATGAAGCAAGATTTTAGTCTGTTAGAGCAAAGAGTGCGAGAAGATATTCGGCGTATTCAGATGCATGAAAGAGAGTTGAGTGAAAAACTAGAAATGGTTCAGATAGATGCTAAATCTCAAATAGAACATAGAGACCACAGAATTTTAGAGTTAAAGCGTAAAATTGATTCTTTAGATTTTGAGCGTGAGATGGTTCTGAGTAGTGAAAAAAAAGAGCGAGAAGAAAAAGAGATTCTACAAGAACGATTTGATACACTCCTTAGGAATTTAAAAATGACCATCAATGAAATTGAGCAAGAGGAATCACCGCTGTATCTTGTTAAAAAATCAGTCTAGTTTTTTAGAAGTCAGCGGCAAGCGATGACCAAAACCAAAGCTTTTAGATTTTAATTTGATAATGGGGCAGAATTGAAATCGTTTATATTCAGATAAGTCTATAAGTCGAGATATCTTTTGCAAATTTTCTTTTTTAAACCCTCTTTGTTCTAATTGGAGAAGATTATAAGAAGAATTTAAAAGCCCTTCTAAAATTGCATCAAGCTTAGGATAAGGAAGTAGGCTTGCTTCATCGGTTTGGTGGGCTCGCAGTTCTGCGCTAGGAGGACGTTTAATAATATCCAAAGGAATAAGATGAGGATGAATGCTGTTGATGTAATGAGCGAGTTCAAAAATTTCCGTTTTATAGAGGTCTCCCAGTAAACTTATAGCTCCAGCACTGTCTCCGTATTGAGTGGAATAACCTACTGCAATTTCTGATTTATTAGAAGTGTTAAGAACTAACGCTCCTGTGGCATTTGCCCTAGCAAAAAGGAATGTCATGCGCATTCTACTTTGGATGTTTTCATCAGCAAGTCCTTGTAGGGGTGCATGAAATGTTTGTGCAAATTTTTCACGAGCAAGGTGATGAAAAGGCTCTATGGGAAGTGTGTTAAGTGGAACTTTTAAGTTATGACAAAGATCTTCAGCTCCTTTGGTGCTTAAAGCTGAAGAGTATTCGCTGGGCATATAGAGAGCTTCCAGTGTTTGATCTTTTTGTAAGGACAGTTTAGCTAGAGTTAAAACAAGAGTTGAATCAAGTCCCCCCGATAAGGCGACCATCATTTTTTTATGGCCACTTTTTTGTAAATACTCCTGTAATCCAAAACACACAGCGGCTATAAGTTCGGCACATTCGGGAGGCGACATTTTTTTTAAATGCGGTATGTTTTTTTCTAAGCGAGGAGTGAATAAGTTTTCCCAAGTATTTTCTGTAGCTTTTTTTGGAGGCTGATAGGAAGCTTTTGCAGGGAGAATAAAAGAGGAATGTTCCTCTTGGAAAGCAGAAAGTTTTAAACAGGTGACATCGGCATTGACCACAAAACTTTGACCATCAAAAAGAATTTCATCTTCACCGCCCACTTTATTCACATACAGAAAAGGTGCTTGCAGGTCATGGGAAATTTCCTGAGCACGCTCTAAGCGCTTATGCATTTTCCCTAGGTGGAAAGGACTGGCACTGAGATTTATAACGGCATGAAAAGGAAATTCTTTTTGTAACAGAGAAAGACTTTGACAAGGATCTTCTGCATGAACATTGGAAGGCCACATATCTTCACAGATCATCAGCGCAAAGTTGTGGTTATTCCAAGACCACGGCCCATCTTTTTTTCCAGCTGTAAAATATTTTCCTTCATCAAAGATATCATAATTAGGAAGTAGTTTTTTTTCATAAACCACTTTTAGCTTTTGCTGAGGTTTTAGTTCAAAAATAACATTATAAATTTTTTGAGGGAGCCCATGGGAATTAAATTCGTATGAGAGGCCTCCCATCAAGGCACATTTTTGATTACTGGCAGGTTGCGAGAGAGACCATTTATTTAATTGCTCTAAAAATGCATTATATTGGTTTATGAAATGAGGATTTAAGCATAAATATTTTAGCGGATAACCACACAAAAAAAGTTCAGGATAAAGATGCAATCCTTCGGTTTCAAAAGTCATGTTAAGCTTATTAAGA
>JAGOVR010000031.1 GCA_018060635.1 Bacteriovoracaceae bacterium | reverse complement strand
TTTTTTCTTTCATCTTTTTTCACCTGCTCCCAAGGATTGCCTGCTAAAAAAGCAACTCTGGTATCTCCTGCCCAATTTCTTAATAAACATTCCTTAGCTGACTCTAAAAATAAATTGGATAACATCTTTTCATATTCATAGCGATAAAAAGAAAGAGGAAATAAAAGATCACCTTTACGAGATAAAAAAAGATTAAAACTTTTTTCACTTTGAACAGAATAATCTTCTAAATAGCTTACCCACTTATGATCTCTGATAAAACCACTGGAAAATCCCACAACATCTTCACTTATTTTTTCATTTAAAAGAAACTCCCCTAAATTCCAAGCAAATTTACGGTATTCTTGATAGACCTTAGGATGATGAAAAGAAATGAGATTGTTTTTCTTTCCTGTATTTAGAATAACCTGCGCTATGGTCTCTTTATTCAAAAAAATATTTTCTGACTCCAACCAAGCAGGCACTCCTCCACGTAACATAAAGGGTGAAGGGCCCAAGGGAAATAAGAAAATAACTTTTTTGGATAATTCTCTTGCAATACTTACAATTTTTTTTAAATCGCATTCAGCATTTTCTACGCCAAAATCAAAATGCTGTGAAGACAAATGATGTTTATACCAAGCAATCGGAACAAAAAGAAAAAGTGATTCTTTTTTTTTTATTTCCTCATGCCACATCTCTATAGGAATCTGATCATATAAAAACCAAGACTGTGGGTCTTTTTTAAACTGTTGTTGCATAGAATCTAACTGCATCACATCTATCCTTCTTTTTAAAGAGCAAACCTACCCAATGTAACACCTTTTTCTAGTTTTTTTAAGGTCTTAAACTTGCCTACGAGCTTCTTTTTCTGTTATATGAGACTACTTATTAAAAATTTTTAAGGTATCCTATCATGTGGTTTTTTACTTCAGAAGAAAATGAATTACGTAGTGTCAGTCGTGATTTTGCTCAAAAAGAACTGGGGCCCTTCGCTGAACAACACGATAACGCAGAAAGTTTTAATCTCTCTGCTTTTAAAAAACTAGGATCATTAGGCCTTTTAGGTATCACCGCTGATCCTGAATATGGTGGTTCTGGACTCGGAGCTGTAGCCGCCACTTTAGTCATGGAAGAGCTGGGTAAAGCCTGCGCCTCTACAACATTAAGCTATCTAGCACATAGCATTCTCTGTGTTAATAATATTTCCAAATGGGCTAATGCCGAACAAAAACAAAAATACCTGCCTAAACTTATAAGTGGTGAATGGATAGGCTGTATGGCCATGAGTGAACCAGAATTTGGCTCTGATGCTTTAGGAATGCAAACCAAAGCTTTAGAAAAAGAAAATGCGTATGAAATTAGCGGAACAAAAATGTGGATTACCAATGGACCTTTGTCTCATGTTTCTTTTTTATATGCACGCACTTCAGAAGGGCGCAAAGATATTAGTAGCTTTATCGTCGAAACAGATGACAAAACTTCTGGCTTTTCTCGTGGTAAAAAAATTTCCAAAATGGGAATGCGTGGCTCTCCAACGGGCGAGCTTATTTTTGATAAAGTAGATGTCCCTAAAAAAAATCTCATTGGAGAAAAAAATGGTGCTACTTATCAGATGATGCAAAACTTGGATTTAGAAAGAATTACCATCACAGGTATTTCTTTAGGAATCGCCCAAGCTTGTCTAGAAGCTTCGTGTAAATACGCTAATGAAAGAACTCAATTTGGAAAAAGTATTGGAAAATTTCAAATGATTCAGAAAATGTTAGCAGACATGAGTGCTGAAGTTGAAATGATGCGACACTTCCTCTACAGCTCTGCAAGACAATATGAAAAAGGAATGGGAACTAATGTTTTAGCCGCACAAGCAAAACTAGCTATTCCTAGGAGAGCAACCCAAATTGCTCTGGATGCTATCCAAATACATGGAGGTTATGGATATAGTCGTGAGTTTCCAGTGGAAAGATACTTGCGAGATGCCAAACTCATGGAAATTGGAGCTGGAACTAATGAAATTATGGTCATGATTATTGCTAAATCTATTTTAAATCTTCAAGGGAAAGACTAAATATATGAGTATGACTCCTCAGCAAAAAGATTTTTTAGAAGCCTTGACACGACTTTGTAAAAAAAATATTGAACCTTTTACTGAGCAAGATGAAGCTCAAAACTTTTTTCGCTCTGAAGTTTATCAGTGCCTTGGAGAAAATGGCTTTGCGGGGATAACCACCCCTGAAACTTTTTCTGGTATGGGACTTACCTCAGAAGATTTAAGTCTAGTTTTAGCAGAAGTTGCTAAATATTCTGTCTCTTACGCTGTGACTCTTTCTGTTTCATCTATGGTGCAATTTATTCTTTTACATTATGGAAATGAAACGCAAAAGAAAAAGTATCTTCCTGCACTTGCTACAGGTCAAGAAATTGGGGCCTTTTCTTTAACAGAGTCACAAGCAGGTTCTGATGCTAGTGCTTTACGTCTTACAGCTACCAAAACCAAAGAAGGTTATCTTCTTAATGGAAACAAGCTTTTTACAACTTCAGGTGGAATTGCAAAAACATATATTGTCATGGCGCAAACGATTGAAGGGCAAAATCTCGGCGTTTCTGCTTTTCTAGTCAGAGATGAAACAGCTGGTTTTTCTTATGGAAAATTAGAAAAAAAAATGGGATGGAAATCATCTCCAACTCGAGAACTCATTTTTGAAAATGCCTTTATTCCTAAAGAAAATCTTTTAGGTAGCGAAGGTCAAGGTATGGCCATTGCGCTTTCTGCTTTAAGCAAAGGGCGAGTAGCTATCGCTAGTATTGCTTGCGGCCTCGCACGACAAGCTTTAGAGAGTGCTTTAAAATATTGCTTACAACGAGAACAATTTGGACAAACTATTTTTAATTTTCAAGGTCTGCAATTTATGGCGGCGGATATGGCTTGCGAATTGGAATCAGCATGGGCCCTTACAATCAAAGCGTCACTTATAAATGAGCACAAATCATCTGAGGCTACGCTCTTTTCTTCTTTAGCTAAACTTAAAGCTACCGATATGGCCATGAAAGTGACGACCGATGCCGTTCAAATGCTGGGTGGTGTGGGTTACACTGCTGAATATCCTCTAGAACGCTATATGCGAGATGCTAAAGGACTACAAATTGTTGAAGGAACTAATCAAATTCAACGACTGATTATAGCTCGTAAATTACGAGAAATATCTCTTTCCTAAAAAGGTTCCTATGTTTGAAATCAAATATAGTCCCAAGCTCGCTACTCAAGATTTTACTCCTGAAGTAACTCAAACATTTACGGCATTCAAAGAAACTCTAAATGATCAGCGTTATGGTTTTTTTTCCTTCACTCAAAACTTGCAGTGGGAACAAAATTTAAGAGAGTGTGAACAAATTTTTAACTCCTTTCAATCTAAAAAAAGTTTTGTTCAAGTAGGAATGGGAGGAAGTATTCTTGGGGCCATGATGCTTATCAAAGCACTCCCACCTAAAAACAATAGACAGTTTCATTTTCTCGACAATATTGATCCTGACTTAGTTGCCCAAATTTTAAAAAATATCTGCCTTTCCGAAACTCTTTTTTTTATCGTTTCTAAATCTGGGAATACGGTTGAAACACTTGCTCTTTTTTCGATTCTTACTGAATTTTTAACTCAAAATGGTTTTGATCAAACCCAGTGGAAAAACTTTTTTGTCTTCTGTAGCGATAATGAACAAAATGAACTCATGTCTTTAGGAAAAAAATATGCCATCTCTAGGGTAAGTCTTCCTGCTAATATTGGTGGTCGCTTTAGTATCCTTACCAGTGTCGGAATTCTGCCTGCTTTATTTGCTGGAATTTCTGTCCCAGCTCTTTTTGAAGGTTGTGAAAAAATTAAACCTCTTATTTTTGAGGAAAATCCAAAAGAAAATTCTTTAAACTACCTTGCCTCCACTCTTTTTCTCTTAAAAAAACAAGAAAATATCCAGCAAACAGCTTTGGTGCCTTATTCTTCTCTTCTTAGTTCTTTTGGAGATTGGTTTGTACAATTGTGGGCGGAAAGCCTAGGGAAAGAAAAAAATAAAAAAGGAGAGATAGTCTTTACAGGACTTACCCCTTTAGTTTCCTGTGGTTCTGCTTATCAACACTCACAACTTCAACTTTTTTTAGGTGGACCAAAAGATAAAATTCCTCTTTTTATTGAAATCCAAAAACGCCCAGATCAGTTTCCTATGAACATGACTCTTTCAACTCCCCGTACCGATTGGTTAGGTCAAACATCCTTGCATAATCTCTTAAATAAAGAACTCGCAAGTACTTTGCATTCCTTTGACGTAAGTCAAAGACCTTATATTGTCATCTCTATCCCTCATTTGAATGAGTGTAGCCTTGGTGGACTTATTTTATTTTTTGAATGCCTCACTGTTCTTATGGGACATTATTTAGATATTGATCCTTTTGACCAACCTTGTGTTGAAATTGGGAAAAAATATTTATTTTCTTGTTAAGTATATAGTATGCTAATGACTCAAGGTAAAAAAAGCTATGACTCCTCAAAATAAAAATGAAGACTCCACTATTCTTATTCAAGATATTGAAGGAGCTCTAACTTCTTCAGAAAAAGAAGCCCGTAATAAAAATGCAGGTCTTTTAGTGATGGGAGGAGAACTCAATGGAACTATTTTTGATTTGCCTGCTGGCATTACGACTTTAGGCCGTGGAACTGATAATAATATTACCTTAGAATTTAAAGGTATCTCTCGCAAGCACATGAAAATTTCTATGCAAAATAATCAGGCAATTCTAGAAGATTGTGAATCACGCAATGGTACTTTTCTTAATAACTTAAAATTGGAATCGCCTACTCTCTTAAAAAAATCTGATATTATAAAAATTGGAAGCCTTGCTTTCAAATATATTCCAGCAGGAGATCCAGAAAGACTCACCTATGAAAGATTGCGTCACGAAGCTAACAGTGATGGACTTACTCAATGTTTTAATAAAACATTTTTCAATTCTGCTCTAGAAGTAGAAGTTAAAAAATGTAAAGCAACTGGTCTTCCTCTTTCTCTCATCCTTTTAGACTTAGATCATTTTAAAAGTTTAAACGATACCCATGGACACGATGCAGGCGATTTTGCTCTTAAAGAACTAGCCAACCTTATTCGTTCCAGTGGCTTGCGGGAAACAGATATTTTTGCTCGTTATGGAGGAGAAGAATTTGTCATTCTTCTACCCAAAACTAATCTTAAACAATCTTTTGAAATTGCAGAAAGATTACGTAACATCGTCGAAAAACATCCCTTTATTTATGATGGCCAAACCTTAAAAGTAACTTGCTCTTTAGGTATTGCTGATTATCGCAAAGGAGTGGATAACGGGACAGATCTCTTTAAAAGAGCTGACCAAGCTGTTTATCTCTCTAAAAATAATGGGCGTAACCAAGTTACTTTCTATAAAGATCCATGAACCAATCTATCACAGTCCTAAGTGAACACGTTATCGACCAAATAAAGGCCGGTGAAGTGGTGGAAAGACCTGCCAATCTTTTAAAAGAGCTTATAGAAAATGCCTTAGATGCAAAGGCCCAGTCGATTCATATAGAAATTGCGGCCAATCATCTGGATTACATCAGTGTGCGTGATGATGGAAAAGGGATTTCTTTTGAGCAAATGCCACTGGCATTTGCTCGGCACGCTACCTCTAAAATAAAAGAATTTGAAGATCTGTATAAACTTTCCTCCTTCGGTTTCAGAGGCGAAGCCCTATCCAGTATTGCCAGTGTTTCTAATATTATATGCCTCTCCAAAACAGTAAATGCTGACGGAGGAAAGCTCGTTCTAAAAGAAGGAAAAAAAGAATTACATATTGCAGAAAAAAAAATATCCACAGGAACAACTCTGTTTGTGGGAGAAATTTTTCATAATACCCCTGTGCGCCTTAAATTTATAAAATCGAAAATAGCAGAACGTAACGCCTTATTAAAAGTTTTACATAGTTTTATTCTTTCAAGGCCAGATGTAAGTTTTTCTTTCTGCTTTGAAGAGGAAGAACGACAAGAATTTACAGGTTGTGTTAAAGAGCAAAATGAACAAAAAGAAAATGAGATAATGAAAAGACTGCAAACTCTTTTTTGCAGGAAAAAAAATAATGAAATTAAAACGTTTCAGAAAAAACATGAAGATTACAATATCTACGGATTTTACACCCAAGGCTCTCCTAAAGACTCTTTCATTTTTGTTAATGGAAGGCCTATTATAGATAAACAAATTCATCACTTGATTCAGCACCATCTCTCTCATGAGATCTCTTTTCTCTCTTTACTCTTTATTGAACTCCCTGCTCACCATATGGATATTAATGTTCATCCCGCCAAAACAACGGTTAAATTTTATCAAATGCCCCTGCTTCTCTCCCTTATCTCTCATGCCCTCCAAGAAAATAAAATAGCTTCCCTACTTCCAAAACCTCTTTCTCCTTCAAAAGAAGCTAACCCTTTTAAAAATCCTGTAGTAAAAGAAAAAATCACCGCCTCCACATCCCTGACCTCTTTTCCACATGGAATGATTCTTTTACAAAAAGATCAGCATTTTTATCTTTTTGACTTAAAACAAATAGTCCGCTTACATCTTCTTAATCATTTTGTGGGTAAGGAGCATCTAGCTAACCCTCTCATGGTCAGTGAACCTTTTTATATCTCAAATAGAGTCGATGCCTTTTTTAAAAACTTTATGCCATTAGGATTAGAATTTGATCGCTTAAATCCTCATATGATTGTTTTGCGTAGCCTTCCTGCTATTTTAAGTCCTCTACCTTTTCCTAAAATTATTCAGGATTTTCTTAACTTTCTTAACTCTATTAACTCTAAAGAAGACTCACAAAATAATTTTTCTCTCCTATGGACCCAGTTTTTAGATACTCATTTACAAGTAGAAAGCAGTGATTATTCACTACCCTATTTAACAGAGCTTATTACTTTTTTTGATTTTTCTTCTCTGCTTGAAACAAAAATTGTACGACCCTTACAAGAACACCATCTGAGATCTATTTATGACTCAAAGTAAGGTTGTGATTATCTCAGGGCCAACCGCCACAGGAAAAACAGATATTGCGATTCATTGTGCTTTAAAAGCTCATGGTCTTATTATCAATTTTGACTCTCTTTTGTTTTACAAAGAACTTTGTATAGGAACAGCAAGACCTTCAAAAGAAGAACAAAAAGGCGTACCTCATTATCTCCTTGCTAGTGAAAGTGCTCATCACCCTATTAATGCCGCTGATTTTGTAAAAAAAGCACTGCCTCTCATGCAAGAACTACAAAAATTACAACAACCCCTCTTTTTGGTAGGAGGAAGTGGTTTTTATCTTAAGGCTTTAATGCAAGGAATGTATCCTTCGGTGACACCCTCGCCCGATATCTTAAAAAAATCAGAGGATTTATTTAAAGAAGAAGGAATCACAGCTTTTTTAAATATTTTAGAAAAATGTGATCCTGAAAATTTTAAAATTCTACACCCTAATGACCATTATCGTATTCGACGGGCCGTAGAACATTTTTGGAGTACAGGAATTCCTTTCTCTCAAGCTAAAAAAATACATACAGAAAAAGAGCACTCTTTCCCTTACGATTTTTTACATATCTATCTAGACTACCCCAAGCCTATCCATGAAGAACGTATCCAAAAACGCACTGAAAATATGCTCAATCAAGGACTCATACAAGAAGTACAAAGTTTATTAAGTCATGGCTTTCAAGGGGATGAAAAACCACTGCTTTCCATAGGCTACAAAGAAACTCAGGCATACCTCCAAGGATCTATTCTTTCTTTAAAAGAACTAAAAGAAAAAATTATTATCGCTACAAGGCAACTTGCTAAGTCTCAGAGGACATGGTTTCAAAAAATCCCCAACAAAGTAGTCTTTTGTCCTCCTGATCAAGATAAAATTTGGGGGTCTGTTCAATCTTTTTTAATCAAATAGCTTTTTCTTTAGTATGCTTAAGTTATGACTAAAATAAATAACTCTATTAAAATTGTTATCATCTCCGATGCCACAGGAGAAACGGCCAGTGCTTTAACCCGTGCGGCTATGACTCAATTTGGGCAAAAAGATGTTTTTTTTACTCGTTATAAAAACATACGCACCAAAGAGCAAATTGACGCTATTTTAACTGAAGCTTCTATCCATCATGATTTGGTGGTTTATACGATTGTCTCTAAACAACTTAGAAATTATCTTATTGAATGCTCTCGCTCTAAGCGCATCCGCTCTGTTGATTTGATGGGACCACTGCTAACAGCTCTCTCTAATGTTTTAGACCACGAGCCTTCAGCTAATCCTGGACTTTTACACGCCGTGAATGATGACTATTTTAAAAGAGTCGAGGCCATGGAATTTACCTTAAACCATGATGATGGAAAAAATATTGAATCACTTCACCTTGCTGATGTTATCTTAGTAGGAGTTTCTAGGACTTCCAAAACTCCTCTTTCTATTTTTCTTTCTCTGCATGGTCTAAAAGTTGTTAATGTCCCTCTTATCTTAGGTTCTCCTCCTCCTAAAGGGCTTTTTGAAATTGACCAACGAAAAATTTTTGCTCTTACCATTAATGCTGATACCTTAAGAGAAATTAGAGCTAATCGTTTAAGTAAGTTAGGAACTATTAAAACAGATGGGGACTATGCCGACATGAATAAAATTATTGAAGAAGTAGAATGGGCCAATAAGTTTTTTAAAGAAAATAAACGCTGGCCAGTATTTAATGTAACTGGTAAAGCTCTGGAAGAAACTGCCGCCGAAATTTTAAGACTTCTCAATATGAGAAAAAGTAATATCTTTAAGCAAGAGCAAAGAGAAAAAGTAAGCGGAGAAGAAAATTCTTAAATAGGTAAATTTTTTTATGGAAACAAATAACTCCACCAAAGTCACCAGTGATCTGCATGAAGGATGGATGGAATTAAGTCATGAAGAGCGCAAAAATGCCTTTAGAAACTTTAGCCGTCCTGACGCTGAAGAACTTTTTTTAGAATTAAGCACTCCAGAACAAGCTAAAATTATCAGTGATTTACCTTCTAATGAGTGGCGCTCTTGGCTGAGACTTTTACCTCCTGATGATGCCGCCGATCTTATTCAAGAATTTTCCCATGAAGAACGTCCCTCTCTTCTCAATTTATTAGATAGTGATACTCAATCAGACGTTATTGCTCTTTTGACCTATGCCGAAGATGAAGCGGGAGGACTTATGAATCCTCACTTTGTGAGGCTTAAGCCTGATATTTCGGTAGATGTCTCTTTACGTTATTTACGAGCACAAGCTAGAAAGCAAAAAGAAACTATTCATTATGCTTATGTTATTGGAGAGGGTGAGATTCTTTTAGGAACCGTTTCTTTTCGTGACCTACTCTTAGCCTCTTCTGAAAAACTTATCAGTGATATTATGACCAAAGAACTTATTACTATTCCTGAAAATATGGATCAAGAAGAAGTGAGTCGTAAGTTCTCTCATCATGGACTCACTGCTATTCCCGTTGTTGATGATCAACATCATATGAAAGGAATTGTGACCGTAGATGACGTTGTCGATGTAGTAGAAAAAGAAACTACCGAAGATATGCAAAAAATTGGAGGGATGGAAGCCTTAGGTGCCCCTTACTTTCAAGTAGGTTTTCTGCAAATTATAAAAAAACGAGCAGGATGGCTTACCGTTCTTTTTTTAAGTGAAATGTTTACGGCCACAGCTATGGGTTATTATGAAAAAGAAATTCAACGCGCAGTAGTTTTGGCCCTTTTTATTCCTCTGATTATTAGTAGTGGTGGAAATTCTGGTTCTCAAGCCTCTACCCTGATTATTCGTGCCATGGCACTAGGAGAGATAAAATTACGAGATTGGTGGAAAGTTTTTTTAAGAGAACTTTCTTCAGGTATGGTTTTAGGCGGAATTTTAGGAAGCATTGGTCTCATTCGTATTTTGCTTTGGCCTTCTCGTCATACTCTTTACGGCGAACATTATGTTTTAGTGGGACTTACAGTAGCGTCTAGTTTAGTCGGCATTGTTCTTTGGGGAACACTAGCAGGTTCTATGCTGCCTTTCATTTTAAGAAAAGCGGGTTTGGACCCTGCTACCGCTTCGGCCCCTTTCGTGGCCACACTGGTAGATGTTACGGGGATTATTATTTACTTCACTATGGCGAGTCTGTTCTTAAGTGGAATTATGCTATAGATTTAAGGTAAGTTAAAATTTTTATTTTCTTCAATATCAAAACTAACTTTTTTTTCTGTATGTAAAATAGGATTGATAATAATAGCGTCATATTTGCCTACAGGAAGACGAAGCTGTTTTAAAGGCAATTCTTTTTCTACTTTTTCACCAAACACTTCAAAACTAATCAAACTCCCCTCTAAATAATTGGAGGATGTCGAAAGTTCCCCATATTTAATTTCTTCCAGTTTAGGAATCTCAATGTTAAAAGAAGACTGCCCTTGAGCAAAAGAAAATTCCTGCTTAAAGGGTCTATGAGCATTTTTTTCTACACTCAAAATATGCACCCCTTCTAAAGGAACAGCGAGACCTGCTGTAGAATAGCTAACACTTTTTCCATCAATAAAAAGTTCCATATAAGGATCAAAGCCTGTAATAAAAAGAAGTCCCTTACCTATATTACTTTCTTCAACACTTAAAGCGGGACTCTCTTTAGAACTTTTAAATATTTTTTTTATCTTTTGTTTTTGAGAAAAAGCTAGCGCCGCAACGAGAACAACAACTAAAATAATCCCCCAAGAACTCTTCTTCTCCTGAGAATCTAATAGAGCTTCTTTTTTTAAATCTGTTTTAGTGTAGCGAACACGAGTAGAGGTTCCCGTTTTTTCTCCTATATTATGAATCCCTGTCCCTCGCTGTTCTGTTTTTTTTCCAACTGTAAGTGCTGGTGCATCTTTAATATCAAAATCTATCTCTCTACGAGTTCTATCTCGAATATTTGTTTGTGTTTTTTCTACTGCATTCTGCCCTCGCCCTTGTGATTCATTTTTGTATTGAGTCAAGTAAGGAGTCATATTAATTTTACCAAACTCACGCATTTTTATTTGATCTTTTTCAATATCTTCTTTAAATAACTTTTTAGAAAAATAAGCTAAATCACTAGAGTTAAAGTTAGGATAATTAGCATAGAGAAATTTAACTAAAGCACGACTCATTTGCTCCATATCAGCAAAACGATCATCTCTGTTTTTAGACAAAGACTTCAAAACAATCTCATCAAGTTCTTTAGGAATTTTTGGATTAATAGTTGAAGGAGCAGGAACATGACATTTTTGAATGAGTTTTAAAACAGCCAAATCATTTGTGGCTGAAAAAAGTTTAGTTCCACATAACAGCTCCCAAAGCGTTGCTCCTACTCCAAATTGGTCATATCTTGGATCCAAGGTCATTCCTTCTAAATATTCTGGTGCTAAATAGGAAAGTTTGCCTTTAATGGTTCCAGCTTGCGTCACTTCACTATTGGTTTCAGCTTTAGCAATTCCAAAATCAATAATCTTCACGGCCCCATCATAATTAATCATAATATTATGAGGCGAAATATCTCTATGGATAATATGAATGGCCTTACCTGTAAGTTTATCTGAAAAATTATGGGCGTAAAAAAGTCCTTGGCATACTTGAGAGATAACATAAACAGAAAGCTCAATAGGAAAAGAAAAATTTGTTTCCTTAAGTCTTACTAAAAATTGCTTAAGATTGGCCCCATCTACATATTCCATGGTGGTAAAGAGTTGACCTTGTAGATCTCCATAATCATAAGTCTGAGCGATATTGGGATGAATCAGACCAAAGGTAACTTTAATCTCATTGAGGAACATAGTTTTAAAATTAGTGTTGCGTGAATACTGAGGCTGAATCATTTTAATCGCCACAATCTTGTCAGCTTGTTCACTAATAAAACGAGCACGACAGATCTTGGCCATTCCACCATCAACTAAATGATCTAAAATAAGGTAACGACCGAACTTCTTAAGTTCGATATTTACATCGTCTGACATTAAAAAACCCCTCTCTTTATCTGTAAGAGCCTATCGGCAAAAAATTTAAAAACTTGAGAATTTTATGCTTAATAACTCTATTAAAAACAAGTGGTTATCCTCTAATTTTTTATTCAACAACGATCATCACTGCTGGAAATCCAGGAAAGGATATAGGCATCTTTAGAACGTTATTTTGAGAGTTACAAATACCTGTGACTTGATATGTTTTTAAGTTGCGCCAACTGACTTCAGGATGAGCGTTTAGCTCCTTGGCAAAATGAGGAATAAGAAAAGTTTTAAATCCAGCTTTTTCAACTTGAGAAATGAACATTTGATGCGAAATAATTTCTGAATCAATAGTATAAATCTGTGCAATAAAAAAAGACGTGCAAGCTTTGACCATATTCTTTTCATCTTCACTTAACCACTTTCTAAAAGGCGATTTCTCCTCAAGAGGGGCGATTAAGGCTTCATAATGCATATTTACTTCACTGTACCAAGACACTCGTTTAAATTTTAAGGCATCTTTCCACTCTTCTTGTTCAAAAACACCGCCTGAAATTTTTTCTTGTTTTTGATAGACTTGTTTTTGTGAAACATGGCTACAAGAAAAAAGGAATACGGAAAGGAGCAGTAGCATTTTATTTTTTAGCATTTTTATCCCCAATAGTTAAAATCCAATTCATCATATCAGAGAAAACTTGTTCTTTCTCTGGTTCACGAAAAAGTTCATGAAAAGTCTCATTATAAATAATAACCTTGTGTTCAGGGCCTAAAGCTTTGCACATAAAATCACGAGTGACTTGAAAATCCACAATATGATCTTGTCCTGACAATAAGCTTAGGCTGGGAATTTTAAAATGCACTGTCTCTTGGCTAAAAGTCAGAGACGTTTCCATTAATTCTCTCACCATACTAAGACTTACAGACTTAGTAATCAGAGGATCTTCTTTATAATTTCGAACTGAATCCTTATCTCTGCCTAAATCATTTAAAGAAAAAACCAGAGGCGAGCGAAAATAAGGTTTTTTATAGGAAAAAAACTTTACTAATTTTCTAGTTTTGCGGGCCATGAAACTTTTAATTTTCATAGCTGGATTAGATAAAATAAAACCTGTCAGTGGTATCTGTATCTTAGAAGAAAATTCTGCTAATGTTTTTGCTACAATCAACCCTCCCATGCTGTGTCCTAATACAAAAGAAAAATCCACACGGGTTGAAAGATTTTTTTGCAGTGATAAGAAAGCTAATAAATCTTCACAGTAAAACTGAAAATTTTCCACATGAGATCTAATGCCTTCACTTAACCCATGACCACGGAGATCAAAAGCACTGATAATAATATTATCTGGAAAATTTGTGGCAAAATAATTATGTAGAGTCTCATGCCGAGCATGATATTCAAAAGCTCCATGCACTAAAATCAAGTGGTAGGTAGGTTTACCCACTTTAATTATTTCAGGAAAAGATTGGTAATAAAAAAGTTTAGTTCCATCTACTGGGGAAACAAAAAAACCTGTCTCTAAACGACGACGTTCTTTTATAAAATTATCCAGCATAAGACTCATTTTCTTCAATGTATTTTTCTATACAGGCTTTAGCTACTTGGCCAATCTCTGTAAAACGCAAAGAAAATCCCGTATGCCCCTCTAACATTCTCACAATTTTACCTTTAGCAATAAAATGATATTCTGTATTCTCAGGATGAACATTCAAAGTAATTTCATCTCCAACAGTCCCTGGGAAATTAGCCACTAACAGTTGCATTCCACCCACTGAAATGTCTCGGCAAATTCCTTCATAAAGATTTTCTGTATTATGAAAAAAAAGCCTTGCCACAAAAGGACTGCGTTTAAACTTACGTTTATCTTCTTC
>JAGOVR010000135.1 GCA_018060635.1 Bacteriovoracaceae bacterium | reverse complement strand
TTATTTTTGTCACAGGTTATGCTTTTGAGAATCAATCTAAAATAGTTGAAACACTGGAGGGCTGTGAGGCTTCTCTGGATATAGACGGACAGCGAGCTGTTTTGTCAGATAGTAAGGGATGCACTTACCATGCTTGTCAAAGGGAGATAAAAAGAACTATTGCCAGTGTTGATGGTGAAGGAACCCAAGTGGTAACTCAACCTACTACTAAGTATTTTCGTCAATGCTATGAAGGTGGAAAAGTTCTAAAGAGTGTTATTAAAGAAATTTCTGAGACAAAATTTAGTAAGATAAAGGATGAAACAAGCCGATCTATTGCTCCTTAATATTTAAGTTTATTTTAAATTAATCCGAATAAAAAATAATAGGTTTTATTAAAAAAAAGGTAGGTTTTTATGAATTTTAGAATAGGATTTTTGATGGTTTTTTTTCTCACTTCAGGTTTTGTATGGGGGACCAGTGAGGAAATAGAAGCGGAAGTTCAAAAGCTAAAAAGTATGACACCACAACAGCGAGCGGCAAAAAGACCTAATAAAGATCAATTAAAAAAATATTGTAGTGAAGGATTTGAGTCATCAACAAAAACCTGTACCCTCCATGAATGCTCTATCATTGATGCTAAAAATGCAGAGGATCTTACTTTGTACAAAGATAATTTGGAAGCGATTGCTTCCTCTTCTCATCTTCAAATTGCTTTAGATGAAGCAAAAGACGTCCTTGTTTCAAATGCTAGTAGTGCAGAAAAAGCACAAGCCAGAATAAATATTGAAAATCTTTCCGCTGATATGGCAAAGCCTTATTTAGGGTTAGAAAAATATTTTGAAAAATGCACTGATGTCACTGGTCGAATTGACATAAGACTTGCAGATCAAGCAAGATTTCTACAAGCTAAAGGGGCCAGTGTTAAAGGGCAAAGTCCAGTAAGTGCTAAGAGTATTACGACTAAATAAAAGGAAAAAATAATAAAATGAAGATTTTTTTAATAATGGGATTTTTCCTCTATAGTGGGCTTAGTTTGGCAGAAAGAATTGAATGTGAACTAAAAAAAACAAATTCAGAGCATATTGTGTTTCCCACGTCCGCCTTAAGTATTGGGCCTTTTGAGATAGTAGGAATTGAGCAATTTGAAAAACCGAGTATTTCTGATTGGACTTACATTGTAAGAGATGCAAAAGGGCGATTTGTGGAACTTAAGAAAAAACAAAAAGAAGAATTAATTTTACAGGTTGAAGATTCGGAGTACCTTAAAGGGATCATGGACAACGTAAAGACATATTGCCCAGAAGGTGGTCCTCTTCTATATCGTAAGATAGGGGGATAATTAATGAAACTTTTTTTGATATTTCCTTTCGGTCTTTTCCTTCTATTTGCAGTGAATCTAGGAGCACAGCCTCTGTTAGAGCCTCAATCTGATCAAAATGTGCGTGTTTCTTGTGAATGTATTGATTCAGAAGAGGAGTCTATTGATACTGTTCATTTTACCTCAGGAGCTTATTTTTTGTTAGATAATGATCAAATTCAGCGAATCGTTAAGGTGCTTTATCATAATAAAGTAGAGAATAACTGGTATATCTATGATTCTGAAAACAATAAGATTGTCTTTAATTTAGATAAAATGCCCCTCAAATTTAAACGCCTTATTCCAAGTTTTCCAGCCCAGTGTAAAAAATATGGTTTTGCCACTCAAATTTCATTGAATTAGAATTTAATGTTTGTGAGGAATGTACCGAAAAGAATCATATGAATAAAATTATTTTTATCTTATTTTTTCTAAGTTTAAATGTATGGGCAAAATTAGATGCCAATAGCAAGTATGGTATCAATGAAGTTCTAGGAAAAAATTTCTCTGCTCAATTTACCACACCTAGTTGTTTAAATGCTGGAAGCGGAGGAGATGAGGTAAGTATTTGTTCTCCTATGAAAGACGATAAATCTCAATTGCATCAGGTTTTTTTTGAAAATTATAAATGTGCAGAGGGTGTTTGCGAAACTTTTAGACAGAAAAAAACTAGGATGGCCAGTCAAGCACAGAGTTTATGCCAAGCCTTAGATGAAAAGTATCTACCTTTAAAAGAAGTTCTTTTTTATATTCCAGAAGATGCTAAAGATACTCCTTGCGGTAAAGAAGCTTCTTTAACAGCTGTAAACGCAGGGTGGAGTTGTCGTAAACATCGTAATATTAAAACAAAAGGATGTGGTGATATTAATAATATGATGGCGTACTGTCGTCATATTTTTGATAATGCTACTAATGGAAACCCACTTGGAAATATTATTGAAGGTGATGTTTCCTCAGTGGATCAGAAGATAAAATCTAGATTACAATTTTTAGAAGGAAAAGGTTCTCTTATCTCTTCTCTTGTTGCTTGCGATATCTCTAATAAATACTCAAAAGTTTTGAATGTTTGCTTAGAGTTATCTAAAGAGCCTAATGAACAAGAGTGTCGCGTTTTATCAGATAGTTCTCCAACTATCGAAGAGAAAATTGAAGTGACAGGGGCTCTACAAGCAGGGCTATTGGAGTCATTTAAAAGTATGGGAACTGTCGATTTAACTTCAGATACAAGGTTAATTGATTTTAATAATCCAAAACCAACCTTTGAAACTTATTTTAAAGGAAGGAATTGTCTTAATCTTATTTCAGATTCACAAATTAAATTTGAAGAGTTCTTAAAAGATGCGTCGGTGGTTAATTCGTTAACACCTAAAGAAATATCAAAAATGTTACAAGTCTTAGACAGCTCTTCATCTCATAGGGCAGGTCAAGTTTCAGCTATACTCGTGGCTCAGTTATCCTCTAAAGGAACTAATCTTGCAACTTTGACTGAAGAATTAAAGAATTCAGGATACTGTCAAAAAAAAGCAGGAGAGTGTAAGGTTTCTAGTACAGTATCTAGTGCCTCTGCACCAGCTTGTACTATGACTGGATGCCTCTGTAATAATTCTTTAAAGGTTGGTAATTTAAATCAATCTTCAAACTCGACATCTTTTGCTTGTGTTCAAACAATAAATGGAGTGGATAAAAATTTTCAATTAACCACTCAACGAGAGGCAGGACAAATAGGAACTAAATGTACATTGTCAGCACAGGATGGAGCTTGTAGTACAAACGATGCTTCTCTTTCAAAAGATAAAGCTTACTACGATTTAGCTAATATGATTGGGAAAGCAAAAGCAGATGACAATAGTGGAAAAGAGCTTCGGAAAGCTTTTGATGCGCTTATTGAAACTAATAACCCTATGTAGCTTAGCCTCTCGTTAAATTGATATGCCCGCTTTTTTGAATGAGCATATCATCTTCAATACGAATTCCCCCGTACTTACGAAAAGCGTCCACTTTATTCCAATTAATTGCAGAAGAGTTTTCTGATTTTTTTAAATTGGAAAGCAAGGAATCAATAAAATAAAGTCCTGGTTCCATGGTGATGACAAAGTTTTCTTCTACAATACGATTAGAGCGTAAATACTTATCCTGCGCATTTAAAATAGGTTCCTGAGTGCCTTGGCGGTCTTTTTGTGTTCCACCCACATCGTGTACTTGTAAACCTAGGTGATGACCAAGTCCATGGGGATAAAAAGTTTTTGTGACACCTTTTTCTACCATAGCATCTACGGGCATATTTACAAATCCAAAATCTTTTAAAATTTCTGCAATCATAAAATGAGATTTAAGG